>CAVEJA010000169.1:0-4030 GCA_963615745.1 Duodenibacillus sp. | reverse complement strand
TATATGAAAGTACGGGACAAGTACACGCAGAGCTGTCTGATGGAGAGTTCCGACTACCAGAACGAGACAAACAGCCACTCCTTCATCGGCTTTCACCCCATTGCAAGTATAGCCGTCAATCATGGAAAGGCGGTAATGTCCTTTCCCGACAGCCGGATTGTCACGGAAGCCATCACGGAAAGCTATCCTGTGGAAAAGGTTTTCCAGGATTTCTTCAGCGCATTTCATATAGAGAACGACCCCGACGGCTACTGCGGACTATATGGATTCACCGCCTTCGATGCCGTGCGTTACTTTGAGAACATCCCCGTCAAGGAAGAGGTTATTGAGAAGAATGATGCCCCGGACATCCTTTATATCCTCTACAAAAACCTCATTGTGTTCAACCACTATGGGGACACGATGGACATCATCGAGTTGCTGGACGGAGAAGAGACTTCCGCTTTCAACCAGATACACTCCCTTCTCAACAGTCCGAATCCCCCATCCTACGAGTTTCACTCCACAGGCGACAGCTACAGTACCCTCAGCGACGAGGAGCATAAAGCCAATATCCGGGAATGTATCAAGCACTGTTTGCGCGGCGATGTGTTCCAAATCGTACCCAGCCGGCGGTTCATACAGAAATACGAGGGCGACGATTTCTGCCTTTACCGGGCATTACGGAGCATCAATCCCTCCCCTTATCTGTTCTATTTCGATTTCGGAGGCTTCCGCATCTTCGGCAGCTCTCCCGAAACCCACTGCTGCATCCAGGGGAAAAAGGCGTATATAGACCCCATTGCAGGAACTGTGCCACGCACGGGAGACCTGAAACAGGACAAGGAGAATGCGGAATACCTGAGAAGAGACGAGAAAGAAAACGCGGAACACGTCATGCTTGTGGATCTGGCGCGCAACGACCTTAGCAGGAACTGCCACGCTGTAACCGTAGAAAAGTACAAGGACATGCAGTTCTACAGCCATGTCATCCATTTGGTAAGCCGTGTCAGCGGTATTCTGAACGAGGAGGCGGAGGGATTCAAGACCTTCATTGACACCTTTCCCGCCGGCACTCTGTCCGGAGCTCCCAAGGTGGAGGCGATGAAAATCATCACCCGGCTGGAACCCCACAGCCGTGGGGCGTATGCCGGATGTATCGGTTTCATGGGTCTGGACGGGCAGTTGAACCAGGCCATCATCATACGCTCCTTCGTCAGCAGGAACGGAGAGCTCTGGTATCAGGCTGGAAGCGGTGTCGTGGCAAAGAGCGACGAGGAGTACGAGTTGCAGGAAGTCAATCATAAATTGGGAGCTTTGCGCAAAGCCATTGAGCTGGCAAACCAAGGAATATAAAGAACCCTCTAAAACAAATACCTTATGAATATCTTTATCATAGACAACTACGATTCCTTTACCTACAATCTGGCGCACATTTTCAGAAGTGCGGGGGCTGATGTCACCGTCGTCAGAAACGACAAATTCCAATTGGAGGAGTTGGAAGCCGCCGACAAGCTCGTGCTTTCTCCCGGTCCGGGCATCCCCGAGGAAGCCGGACTGACCCTGGAAGTCATAGACCGTTACAAGGGGAAAAAGCCCATTTTAGGCGTGTGTCTGGGACATCAGGCCATCGGACAGTATTTCGGAGGCAGTCTCACCAATCTTCCGCAAGTCTTTCATGGCGTGCAAACTCCCGTCACCATCGCCGCCAAGGATTATCTGTTTGACGGATTAGACACCGACTTTATGGTCGGCAGATACCACTCATGGGTCGTAGACACCGTGGGATTCCCCCCGGAACTGGAGGCGACGGCACTCAGCGGAGAGAGACATATCATGGCTTTACGACATCGGAAATACGACATCCGGGGGGTGCAATTCCATCCCGAATCCGTATTGACCCCGCAAGGAGAACTCATTATCAGGAACTGGATTAACCATCAAAACAAATAAAAACAACATGAAAAGCATATTGAACAAACTCGTTGCCGGCGGAGAGCATCTCAGCCGTGAGGAAGTAAGAGGGGTGATGCTGGACATCACCCGGGAGAAATTCCCCAAAGAACAAATCGCCGCACTGCTCATGGGATTGCAGATGAAAGGCATCACTACCGACGAGCTCCTGGGTTTCCGTGATGCCATGCTGGAAACCGGGACGGCTGTGGATTTAAGTCCGTACAAGCCACTGGACATCGTGGGAACAGGAGGTGACGGAAAAAACACCTTCAACATCTCCACCTGCGCCTGCTTTGTCGTAGCGGGAGCAGGGTTCAAAGTCGCCAAACACGGCAACTACGCCGCCACCTCGGTATCGGGAGCCAGCAGCGTACTGGAAAACCACGGTGTGAGATTCACCAACGACAACGGAAAACTCCTGCGCAATATAGAGGAATGTAACTTCACGTACCTCCACGCACCCCTGTTCGCCAACGCCATGAAGTTCGTAGCTCCCGTCAGAAAGGCATTGGAAATACCCACTTGCTTCAATATGCTGGGTCCCGTCATCAATCCCTGCCGCCCGCAGTACCAGATGCTTGGGGTGGCGAATCTCGGACAGATGCGGCTTTACAGTGCCTTGCTGCAAAAAATCGACACGCAATACTGCATTGTGAACAGTATCGACGGATACGACGAGATCTCGCTCACGGGGGATTTCAAGATCAGGACACACGAGCAGGAAAAGGTTTACAGTCCGTCCGATATAGGAATTCCCCCCTGTAAAGCGGAAGACATCTACGGAGGGGAGAACGCCGGGGATGCCAAAAGGATTTTCGACAACGTGCTGGAAAACAAAGCCACAGACAGTCAGAAAAACGTGGTTCTCGCCAATGCGGCTTTCGCCATCCGTCTTATAGAGAATACAAAGTCCATTGACGAATGTCTTTGCACCGCACGGGAATCCCTGGAAAGCGGAAAAGCTCTGGATGTCTTCAGGAAATATGTCGAACTGAACAGCTGACCAGCCTACTTATGGGAACAATATTGGAAGAGATAACCGGACAGAAGAGAAAGGATCTGACCTGCATTAAAGAGGTCTGTACGCCTCACGACCTATACAAACGGGTGGAGGAAATCATGGAAACGGGGCATTACACACAGCACAGCCTCACCTCCGCCCTCAACAAATCAGCCACAGGAATCATTTCCGAATTCAAGAGGAAGTCGCCTTCCCTCGGATGGATCAAGGAGGAAGCACAGCCGGAAGACATCATTCCCGGCTATACGGAGAATGGCGCATCCGCATTGTCCGTCCTGACCGACGAGCCGTACTTCGGCGGAAAGCCGGAGTTCGTCACCCGGGCGAGGGCTCTTGCGGACATCCCCATCCTCAGAAAGGACTTCATTATCGACGAGTACCAGGTGTTTGAGTCCAGGAACATCGGTGCGGATGTCATACTTCTCATTGCCGCCTGTCTGAGCAAGGAAGAATGTCAGCTCCTTGCCCGCAGAGCCAAGGAACTGGATTTGGAGGTACTGTTGGAGGTTCACGAGGAAAGGGAACTGGAATACATCTGTGACGGAGTGAGTGCCGTAGGGGTGAACAACAGGAATCTGCATACATTCAAGACCGACATCACGACATCTTTCCAACTGGAAAGGCTTATCCCGGACGAGTTCGTAAAAATATCCGAGAGCGGATTACATCATGCGGAAGACATCCGCCTGCTGCGCACCGCAGGATTCAGGGGATTCCTTATGGGAGAACGGTTCATGAAAAGCGACAACCCCGCCAAGGCGTTAGGCGAATTGATACAGGCGTTATGATTATCAAGGTATGCGGTATGCGGAACAGCGGGAACATCAAAGCCGTGGAGAAGCTCCCCATACAGTGGATGGGGTTTATCTTCCATCCCCTGTCCCCCCGCTTTGTGGACACCCCGCCCTCCTATTTGCCCACACGGATAAAACGTGTCGGGGTGTTCGTCAATGCGGACGACGCTTTCATACAGAGCCATACGGCAACGTACAGACTGGATATCATCCAGCTTCATGGAAAAGAATCGCCACAGGACTGCGACAGGATAAGGAATATTACTGGAAAAAGCATCAT
>CAVEJA010000168.1:0-3373 GCA_963615745.1 Duodenibacillus sp. | reverse complement strand
CGTCTGATTTGTAGCCTATATCAACCAAAACTTCGCGTTTGTTGATAGCGATTACGGTGCCGGCTACAACTTCGTGCTCTGTAACCTGGTTGAAAGATTCACCGTAGGCTTTCTCAATCTGTGCTTTTTCCTCTTTTCCGAGGGACACACCCTCATACGCTTCCCAATCGAAGTCTTCCTGAGGGGTGCTGTTCTTTAGATTGTTCATTAATAAATTAGTTAAATGTTAATAGATAAATTAGACTTTATGTTGCTTCACTTATCGCAGCGCAAAGGTACGAAAAAAATATGTGCGGAATGATTTTCTTCGGATTTATTTGATGTACAATGCGTTTTTCTGTATGAAATGCTTATTTTCGCATGGTGAAATAATGTATATATTCGATGTATATGAAGAGAAATGCTTTTCGGATCTTTCTATTTGCGTGTTTTACGGTTTTTGCAGGGTCTTGTGGAAACAAGCCCCAGGGGACTGCTTCCTCTGGAAATGTTGTGGAAGACTCTGCGGAAATAGTGATGGGAGTGAAGGATAGTACGATGTATGGCAGGGCGGGGGATTGCGGAATGAGTACTTTCTGCCTGATTCGTGATGAAGGGGACACGCTTTATGTTTCCAGAACCTCGGAGAAAGGAGAGGATGGGCTCATACAGGGAGATTTGATTCTGGACGACAGATTCTGTATGATAGCGGGCGACCACAACTCTTCCTTGGTTTTGGCTATCAATCTGACCCAGCTGAATCATTTTGTCAAGAACTACAAGATTCTCAATGGCAAGGTTGTTCTCCCCGCTCCCAACCCGGAGAAGTGCGATACCATCCAGATATTGGAGCTTACCTCGGACTCATTGGTGTATAAGGATATGTCTGGGAGGCGTGTTATCAAGAAATAGGAGTTTCTGGAGGAGCGAGAGGAAAGCTGCTTCCAGAGATTGTTAAGGGCGGTTTTTCCCGTGTTTTTTCGTGATACGCCGATTCCCGTGGTGAAAAATGGTGGTTTAGCTTTCCTAACTCCGCGGTTTAGAAAAATTGTTATACGGTTTTACACCTCGAAAAAGCCCTGTTTAGCACTCCTAACTCCGCGAGTTACGAGTGCTAAACCGCAGAGTTAGGAGATCGGAAAGACAGAAGAGTATTTTGTCGCTTGTCTGAAACAATAATACTTTCTCTGAATTGTGCGATTTAATGCTATAGTTTGACCTTTTTCTTTGCCACTTTTGACTCGTTCTGCATTCTGTCTAAAGCTGTGACGCAGTAGGTGAACTTTTCTTTTCCTTGGGAATAGGGAAGCTTGATGCAAGTTTGATTTGTAATCATCAGTATATGGGAGGGGTCTTCTAAGTCTATTTCCTCTCCCTGGGCAAAACGATAGACTACATAATTCTTGGCTTTGTCCATCTCCGTCTTTGCTTTGGGCTCCAGCCAAATCAGGTAGTAGCCGTCAGGCATCCACATTGCCTTCATTTTTCTTACTTTCCCAGGATCTTTGTCGTCGATGAATGTCATCTTGGGCTGAAGGGCGGGATATTTAAAATAGGTCTTTGCCAGATAGTCGGTGCAGCCGCCAAAATTATCAGCTATCACGGAGGAGTACCAAATGCAGCTTCCGTTTACAGTCGGCTTTGACCGCTGTATATCCAATTTGGCGGGCAGCTGGTTTCTTGCGGGATTTTTAGGGTCGGCTTCCTTCATGGAGCGGGTGATGTCCTGCCCGATAAACAGCGGGCGGTTGGCGGAATAGCGGCTCCAGAAATTAACCAGCTCCTCGTAGTCTGCGACTTTGAAGCCTATGTTCCAATATAATTGAGGAATATTATAGTCTACCCAGCCATTGTTTACCCATTTCAAGACATCGGCATAGAGGGCGGAATAGTTCTCGCTGCCCCGTGTGGCACTTCCCGGGATGACATCTCCCTCCCTTTTATTATGGTATATACCGAAAGGAGACACACCGAACTTAACCCAGGGCTTCACGGCACGGATGGTATCGTGAAGTTCCTGAATGAGCCTGTTCACATTATCCCGCCGCCAATCACCTATTGAGGAAAACCCTCTGCCGTAACGTTGGTACTGTTCCGCATCGGGAATTTCAACCCCGGCTTGCGGGTAAGGGTAAAAATAGTCATCCATGTGCAGTCCGTCCACATCATAGCGGTCCAAAATGTCATGTACAATCTTGCAGATATAGTCTCTGTTTTCCTTCAGTCCGGGATGGAAGATAAGCAAGTCGCTGTATTTGAAGAACCGTTCCGGGTGCTGGTTGTAAGGGTGTGTCACAGCCAGCTGGTGGGTGTCCTTTGTCTTTGCCCTGTAAGGATTGATCCAGGCGTGACATTCCATTCCCCGTTTGTGACATTCCTCGATCATCCACTGCAATGGATCCCAAAATGGGGTGGGGGCTTTCCCTTGTTGCCCCGTCAAGAAGCGGCTCCAGGGTTCATAAGAGCTCTGATACAAAGCGTCAGCCTCGGCACGCACTTGGAACATTACCGCATTCACATGAATGCGATGCAGCGCGTCAAGTTGTTTGGTCAGTCTTGCCTGCATTTGCTGCGGAGTAAGTCCTACCCACTGCCCATTAACGCACTGAATCCACGCGCCTCTGAATTCTCTCTTAGGCGCGTTTTGCGCCATAGTTCCCCAAGTTACTCCCAAAGCAAGGAGTACTATCATTGATAATTTCCTCATCGTGTCCTTTTAATGTTTTTACAAAAATACAAATAAATTCCTAACTTTGCCTCTTCAAATTCCGATAATACTATGAATCAGGACATCGTTGCGAAAGGCGTTAGGGTCAATAATCTGAAAAATATTGATGTGACAATCCCCCGGAACAAGTTGGTTGTGATCACCGGTCTCTCGGGTTCGGGAAAGTCCAGTCTGGCTTTTGATACGCTTTACGCTGAGGGACAACGCCGTTATGTGGAGAGTTTGTCCTCCTATGCGAGGCAGTTCCTCGGTCGTATGCGGAAGCCTGAATGTGAATATATCAAGGGAATACCTCCTGCTATCGCCATAGAACAAAAGAACGGGAACAGGAATGGCAGGTCTACGGTAGGGACAGCCACCGAGATTTACGATTACCTGCGAATGCTTTATGCACGCATTGGACATACCATCTCCCCTGTGAGCGGAAAGGAAGTCAAGCGTCATACAATAGAAGATGTCATCCATTGTGTCCAACAGCAGGCGGAAGGAACAAGATATACCATTCTTGCGCCATTGCAGGTGCGGGAAAACAGGACTGTTGAGGAGCAGCTTAAAATCGAGTTGCAACAAGGTATCACCCGCATTGATATTCATGGAAGAATGATAGATATTGAGAACTGGTTGGATAGTGAGGGGAGGGAAGAAGACCAGATTCAGGATATATGC
>CAVEJA010000167.1:9036-9435 GCA_963615745.1 Duodenibacillus sp. | reverse complement strand
GATCCGCCCCGTTTGCCTCCTCGAAACGGTTCAGCGTTTTCAGCACGAAGGAATCCACAATGTGCTTGTCGTCGTTCCAGTAAAGACTCCATTCCTCCAGATAATTCTCCAAGGACTCATTGTTGCAGACATACTTCTTGTAGACTTTCTTCCAGAAGCGTTTGTCGTTCTCGTAACTGTCCTCTTCGGAAGTGACATACTCCTTGTACTCCTCGCTCTCGTGTATTATCTTGTACAAGGCACGAAGCTCCGTCTCCGTATTTGTCCAGGGATGCACAACCGAATCCACATAGAAATCATCCAACTGCTTGCTCTCGGCTATCTGTCTGGAAAGACGGTTGTCCACGAAACGGGAACTCGGGAAGTCCGTTCCTCCCATATCCTTGATGCGCGCGCAAG
>CAVEJA010000167.1:0-9026 GCA_963615745.1 Duodenibacillus sp. | reverse complement strand
GCTCGTCCATCGCATCCTCAATGGTGTCTTTCTCATTTTTATAATTGGCATAGACCAATTGCACCACCTTCAATCTTATCAATTCTCTATTTATCATACCCGTCTTTTCAAATTCAAACAATGTCTTATCTGCCGATAATCTTTGCAAAAGTAACCATTTTATTTCACTTGGCGGGAGATTCGTCCCAACAATATTCTTCCCGGCAAAGACACCCAAGCCATCCCAAGCCGCCTTTTCAATCCGGAACCAGACGGATTCCATTGAGGAATACCACAGCCTGCTTCCCCATACGCCTTATTAAAAATATTTTCATCCGCACATTTTTTGCAAAAATATTTTGGTTTTTATTTGCTCGTCTCACTTAAAGTCTTTATTTTTTGGAGGAATCAAACAACCTGAAAACAACATTATTAACATGACTACCCCCCTATGAAACTCTCTTTTCGTTGGTTTTTGTATCTGTCATTGTCCGTTGCCCTGGCTGCCGCCTGCACAGACAAGATAGACAGGAGTGACATGTACACTTTTACCGGCATGACTGCCACGGACTATATCCGTTCCAACCCGGAGCTGTCCCTCTTTTCAAAAATCATAGAAAAAAGCCACAATTCCTCCAAATCCCTCACCACGGTAGCCTCCCTGCTCAGCACATACGGAAACTACACCGTATTCGCCCCCACCAACGACGCCATAAAACAGTATCTGGACTCCGTGTACGAACAAGCGGACTACAATGTGGACACCATCTCGCAAGCGGAAGCCAACCGCATTGTGCTGAACTGCATACTGGACAACGGGAAGGAACAAGCTCTCAGAACCATGGACTTGAACGAGGGGGCTTTGGTACAGGGAACTCTGGACGACCACCACATCATTGTCAATTTTGGCGACTACGGGGATGGGGTCACGGTAAAACTGAACAGGAAAAGCCGGATCATCAAGGGCGACATGCAGGTAACCAACGGTTACATACACATTGTAGACCGTGTCATCACCCCAGGGCCCACCTCCGTTGCGGGTCTTATCTACGACACCCCCAACCTGCGGATATTCTCCATGCTGCTGGAAAAGACATCATGGGGAGACTCCCTCCTGAAATACGAGGACAAGGTGTACAACGACGAGACTTACTATAAACTTATCGGAAATAGCGGAACTTCCACTTCAGCATTTCCCCGTTACCGCCTGTTCTGCTTCACTTGTTTTGTCGAGCCTGACGAGATTTTTCATCAGGACTGGGGAATCCCCATGCCCCAGCAGAATCCCCGGACAGGCGGCATAGCCAATGCGGAGGAAATCATGGAAGCCATCGAGGCGCGCTGCAAGGAAGCATACCCCCAGGCGCAAAGCAACGACCTGACGAATGAGGGAAATGCGGTAAACCAGTTCGTCTCCTACCATCTGCTGCCCTCCCTGGAGAAATACTCCCGATGGAAATACGAAAGGGGGGTCTTTCCCACCCTTTACAAGAACACTTCAACGGTCATCACCAGAGCGGATTTCCCGTTCTATTTCCAAACAATGGGAAAACCCAACCGGCTGATGAAAATCGTCTATTCCACCAAAAGGGACGACATCAGGATAAACCGTCACTGCCATTACAACAACGCTTTCTATGGAGACTATCAGGAGACATCATGCGCAAGAGAGGGATGCCTGATAGATTCCGCCAACGGGAGTTATCCCAACTACGCTCCCAACGGATATTACTACCCCATCAACCACGTGCTGGTCTACGACGAGGACACCAGAAAGGGGGCGTTGAACGAGCGTATCCGTTACGATGTGACAATGAATCTCCCGGAATTTAGAACTGCCGTGGCGAATCAGAGCAGCATCTACCGCCTCACATGCATACCCGCCATATTCTGTGACAACCTCAAGACAAAGTATCAATATTACCTCAATTTTACGCCAATCATAGGAAATCGCCTATATTCCATTATCCACTATATGTGGGACTACCTCACTTTCCGCTCAAACGAGGTCACACTGAAGCTGCTGCCTGTTCCTTATGCCGGAACATGGGAGGTAAGAATAGGCTGTTTGCATGGAATGATCCAGTTATACATGGGTAACAGTACCGACATTACGCAAATGAAATACCTGGGCATCAAGGACTATTATTCCAAAAACGGATACGAGCCTCCCCAGGAAGCCGATTTTGACCATGCTGGAATCCAAGTGCTTCACGACACACTGTCGCTCATAGAAACAAACAAGAACTGCCGACTGCACGGTTTCATGAAATACCCCTACGGCTGCGGAAAGGTCCATAGCACAGGATATCACTATTATGTCTGGTACTCTTCCAGGAACGCCATCCCCCCAAACAGCCCGACCAATCCCTACAGATACATTGTATACAGAGGTTACATGACACCCGAAAAGGACTATTACATCCGCATGGTCAGCCAATTAGGAATAGAAAATACTGCGTATGACTGGTGGCAAGGCGATTTGATAGAACTGGTCCCGGAGTCCGTTTTCGACAATCCCAACTGGGCCGAGGATTGGTGGTAGTTCAAAATATCATACTGAAAAGCAGTTTATCCAAAAGAAAATTGTACCTTTGCACCGCTTTTTACAACCTCTATACATTCGTGTGATGGTGAATTAAGCGCAACTTAATTTCAGAGTAACACAAACAAAGACAATGAAAGAATTCAATTTGAAAGGCACCAGGCGTGCCGAGACTGGCAAGAAAGCCACCCGTGAACTGAGAAAAGCCGGCAACATCCCATGTGTTGTCTACGGCACGAAGAAGGACAGCGAGGGAAAGGTTGTCGCTACGGACTTCGAAGTTACCTTCGACGCTATCCGCAAGCTGATTTACACCCCTGAGATTTTCCTGGTAAACATCGACATTGACGGTGAGAAATGCAAGGCTGTCATGCGGGAGATCCAGTTCCATCCGGTAAAGGACAATGTCCTTCACGTGGATTTCTATCAGGTAGAGGACGGACAAAGCATCAAAATGAACGTGCCTGTCAAGTTCGAGGGACACGCCGAGGGTGTGCGCGCCGGTGGTACATTGTTCACCCGTGTCCGTTATCTGGCAGTGAAAGCTCCCGTAGAGAGCATCCCCGAGAAACTTGTGGTGGATGTGACTCCTCTGACTATCGGAAAGACATTCAAGGTAGGCGACCTCCATTACGAAGGTCTCGAGCTGGTCAATACCAAGGATTCGCTCGTCTGCGGTGTCAAGGGCGCACGCGGTGTCAAGGCTTCTGCGGAATAAGCCGCACCTGAAGCACGCCAATCCCCATATACCAACCCCTTGAATAGAACCATATCGGGATGAATTTTCTTATTGCAGGTCTGGGAAACATTGGAGACGAATACGATGGGACCCGCCACAATATAGGTTTTAGGATATTGGATGCCCTCGCCAAGGCGTCCAATATTTCTTTTCAGGACAAACGATACGGGTTTGTCGCCGAGATGTCCGTAAAGGGACAGCGGCTTTTCCTGCTGAAACCGTCCACCTACATGAACCTCAGCGGAAACGCCGTCCGCTACTGGATGAACGAAAAGAAGATAGACATAGAGAGGCTGCTCGTGGTCAATGACGACATCGCCCTCCCTTTGGGCACACTGCGGATGAAACCGGGAGGAAGCGAGGGAGGACACAACGGACTGCGCCATATCACCTCCGTACTGGGGACCAACCAATACGCCCGCCTGCGTTTCGGGGTAGGCAACGACTTCCCCAGAGGCAGACAGGCAGACTTCGTACTCAGCCGCTTCAACGCCGAGGAGGAAGCCGTCATAGAGGAGAAAGTGGCTGTTGCCACCCGGATGATCACGAGTTTCTGTCTGGCGGGCATCAACAACACCATGAACCAATTCAACAACAAATGAACACGGAAGCGCGTATAGACAAATGGCTCTGGGCGGCACGCATCTTCAAGACACGCACCCTTGCCGCCGATGCCTGCAAGAACGGAAGAATCACCATCAAGGGAGAAAGAATAAAAGCCTCCCGTACCGTCAAGGCGGGAGACATCATAGAAGTGCGCAAGCCTCCCATCACCTATACGTTCAGAGTGAGACAGCCCATTGAAAGCCGGGTCGGAGCAAAACTTGTTCCTGAGATTCTGGAGAACATCACCGCCCCCGAACAGTATGAGCTGTTGGAGATGGGACGCATCAGCGGCTTCATCGACAGGGCGAAAGGAACGGGAAGACCTACTAAAAAGGAGCGCAGACAGCTGGACGAGTTCACCGCGCCCTGGTTCATCGACACGGATTCCGACGAGGAATAGGGTTTTACTCCCCCGGTTTTGCTAATGTCCCTGCTCGCTCTGAAGCAAACCGGTGATGGCAGTACGCTCGCCTACCACCCACAAATTGTCCCCCTCACGAATCACACGGGACGCAGAAGGCAGCACCAACTGGCTCTTTCCCTCCTCCTGAAAGCCTGCCAGCATACATTGATACCGCTCCCGCAGACCGCACTCGCTCACTTTCTTGTTGCAGAAAGCGGAATTGGCGGTAACGACGAAGTTGCGGAGAATCATCTCCTGCCCCTCCTCCAATTCCGTACTTGCGTATATCTCCGACTCCACGCGCTGCGCAAACTCCTTCAGCCGTACATCATTGCCTATAATCTGCAGCACGTCGCCCGGGAACAGCCTCTCGGAAGATCCCGGTATGTGTACGTTCTTCCCCTTGCGGAATATCGCAGCCACCATCACCCCGTCCCGCTTCGCCAGATCAAGCTCCCGCAAGGTTTTCCCTGCGAAGACCGTATTCATGGGAAGGGTTATCTGGGTAAGATGCACATCCAATGAGCGCAACCGCTCCGCATACTGGGGGCGTATCTTTCCATTCTCTGCAGCCATCATCTCCCTGGAATGGAGATTCCGCAGGAACGAATGTTCCAGCATGATGCTCCCCTTCTTCAATTTCTTCGAAGCCATAAAGACAAGGACAATGAGCAGGGACACGAACCAATGCGCCAGCGTGGAATACGGAGAAAGGAAATTTATCACATAAAAGACGAAGGCGGACGCGATGAAATACCTGACAACGATGGTGAACACCAACGGAAAGCGGTTGAATCTATGCTCATTCCACAACTGTCTGAAATCGTCCGAATGGTTCTTGCGCATGACCATAGCACGGAGGAACGGGGAAATAACCAGCAATGTCACCACCCCGCAGACCGCATTTCCCCACCAATGGGTGAACACATGACGGGTAAACGGCAGCAGGAAATGAAGGGACATCGTGATCACCGCCACAGAGAGGAAGCTGTAAGCCAGCACCTGTTTTGCCAACACAAGGAGCAACCGTTTCCACACGCTCTCGTTATTCACCGCAGGAAGCCCCCCCTCCTCCTCCAGAACACGGCGGAGGAACTGCGGAAGATGCGCCTCCACCAGATTATAGGCGGGGACGGCAAGACGAATCATATAAGGAGTGAGGAACGTGGTGATTACGGACACCGCCACGACAACAGGGTACAGATAATGGGCGGTAACGTGCATGCTGTTGCCCATAGAGGCGATGATGAAGGCGAACTCCCCTATCTGCGCCATGCAGAAACCGCTCTGCATCGCCACCTTCAAGGGCTGCCCGGACAGCAGATAGCCGAATGTGCCGAACACCGCCTGTCCTACGAGTATCGTCAGCACCAGTACGACTATCGGCACGGCGTACTCTACAATCACGGACGGATTGACCAGCATCCCCACCGACACGAAAAAGATAGCCCCGAAGAGGTCTTTCACCGGCTCTACCAGTTTGTTGATCTCCTCCGCCTCTATGGTTTCCGCCAGAATACTGCCCATCATGAAAGCCCCGAAAGCGGAACTGTAATTCATCTTGACCGCAACGACCACCATCAGAAAGCACAATCCCAGCGACACAATCAGGAGTGTCTCATGGGACATCCACTTTCTCGAGTTGCGCAGGAAGGACGGAACAACAAAGACCCCGACAACGAACCATACCACCAGCACGAGAGCCAGCTTCAACAGACTGCCCGCAAGCTGCATCCCCTGGAAAGTGGAACTCACCGCCACCGTGGAAAGCATCACCATCAGCAGTATTCCCAGAATATCCTCCACCACAAGCACGCTCATCACGGGAGAGGCGAAACGCTGCTGCCGCAGCCCCATATCCGTCAGAGCCTTATATATAATGGTAGTGGAGGACATGGCGAGCATACCGCCCAGAAACAGGCTGTTCACTCGTGTCCATCCGAAGAAGTGTCCTGCGATAGACCCCAGACCTATCATGCAGAACATGATGGTGCAAGCGGCTATGAACGGCATGCTTCCCATCTTCAGAATCTTCTTGAAACTGAACTCCAGTCCCAAGGCGAACATGAGAAAGATAACGCCGATGTCCGCCCACACACTCACATTCGCCTCATCGAAGACGGTCGGAAAGAAGGATATTTGCGGGCCGCAGATGAATCCGGCGACGATATATCCCAGCACCAGCGGCTGCTTCAGTCTGCGGAAGATGAGCGAAACAACTCCTGCAAGCACCAGAATCAGTGCCAAATCACTAATCAAAGCGGGTATCTCTCCCATACAGCACCATATTTAAAGGCTTTCTCCGGCTGAAACCGGAGAAAGCACCTTGTTGTTTTAATCGTTATATTCCGAAACCAGACGGCATATCTCCACTATTGTCCGCATGGCTTTCTCCATAGAGGGAACGGGGAGGAACTCGTAAGGGCCGTGGAAGTTGATGCCCCCCGCAAAGATGTTGGGACAGGGAAGCCCACGGAACGACAGCTGCGCACCGTCCGTCCCGCCTCTGATGGCTTGCACACGGGGCGAGATGCCCAGATTCTCCATAGCTTTGATGACTATCTCCACCACATGGAACACCGGCTCCACCTTTTCCCGCATATTGTAATACTGATCCTTTATCTCCGCGGTCACCGTTCCCGCTCCATATTTCTCATTCAATTTGTCTGCCAGCTCCCGCACGAAATCCTTCCTTTCCTGGAATTTCCGTGCGTCATGGTCGCGGATGATATACGACATCGTGGCTTTTTCCACATTTCCCTGCATGGACAGCAGATGGTAGAAACCCTGGTAGTTCTCCGTTGTCTCCGGCAGTTCGTCCACAGGCATCAGGCCCTGCAGCTCCGCAGCGATGCGCACGGCGTTCACCATCTTACCTTTCGCATATCCCGTATGCACGCTCGCACCCTTGACGGTTATCTTCGCACCGGCTGCGTTGAAACATTCGTACTCCAGTTCGCCGACACCGCCGCCATCCATAGTGTACGCCCAGTCACAGCCAAACTTCTCCACATCGAACTTATGCGCCCCCAGACCTATCTCCTCATCGGGGTTGAAAGCGATGCGGACCGTGCCATGCTCCAGTTCGGGGTGCGCTTTCAGGTACACCATAGCCTGCACGATCTCCGCTATGCCCGCCTTGTCATCCGCCCCAAGGAGCGTGTGGCCGTTGGTCACGATGAGATTCTGCCCCTGGTATTCACCCAGTTCGGGGAAAGTCGCGGGCGAGAGCGTTATCCCCTCCTCCGCATCCAGGACGATATCCTTCCCGTCGTAATTCTCCACGATACGCGGCTGGACATCCGCCCCGAAGCAGTCCGGGCTGGTGTCCATGTGGGAGATGAAGCCTATCGTGGGGATTTCCTTGTCCGTATTGGCAGGAAGCGTGGCGTACAGATACCCGTTTGCGTCCAGCTCCACATCCTCCAAGCCCTCCCGTTCCAGCTCGTCCCTCAGATATTTGGCAAACACAAGTTGTTTGGGGGTGCTGGGCGTAGTTTCCGTCTCCTCGCTTGACTGGGTGTCAAAGCGCACATAGTTCAAAAATCGTTCGAGAATATCCATAAGTATTACGAGTGTTTTATATGCAAAGATACGAAAAGAAAGAACCGAAAGCAAATGGTGTCCAATTCTTTTTCCCCCGTTTTTTCCTCAAATTTATGCCATAATCATATTGCACGGGCTGCATAACGGCTTACTCGTCAAACTTTGATTTTTATTCGTCAAACTTTGACGAGTAAAAAAGTCACCGTTTTAGCTCTCGTAACTCCGCGGTTTAGCCCTCCTAACTCGCGGAGTTACGAGTGTTAAACAGGGCTTTTTCGAGGCGTAATTCCGTATAACAATTTTTCTAACCCGCAGTGTTGGGAACGCCAACCCGCGGAATTACAAAAGGCAAATAGCGAAATCATCATACCGCTTGGAACAAAAACCTATACAAACAAAAGAGATATTGCCTTGTATAACCAAAAATATGACTATTTTTGTCCGTAACTAATCATAACCACAAACCATCATTAATCATGAAAAAACTCACCTATTCCCTTATTTGCAGCCTCTTCTTCATGACTTTCACAACCAGTTGCGCACAGAAAAGCAAGGAAACGGACAAACTTCCGCAAGGCGTAACAGTAGTGGCATCCCCGTCCGCAGTCACACAAGACAAGATTCTGGATGCCATCAAAGCCCCTTACAAGGGAAAAGTCGTCGTCATTGATTTCTGGGCTACATGGTGCGGCCCATGTATGCAAGCCATGAAAAGCATTGACCCCATCAAAGAGGAGTACGCCAAAGGAAAGAAAGATGTTGTTTTTGTCTATGTCACAGGAGAGACTTCCCCTAAAGCCAACTGGGATGCAGCCATCAAGAACATCAAAGGCTACCACTACCGTCTGTCCAACGCCCAGTACAACAATCTGCTGAAAGGGCTTGGCATCATGGGTATTCCCACCTACATGATTATAGACAAAAAGGGAAACGTATCATACGACAACATCTCCACAGGCGGTTATCCCGGTGACGAGATTATCCGTGGGGAAATAGACAAAGCCCTGCGTTAAAACTCCATGCACTCCCTCCTTGTCTACCGGGCTTCCGCAGGGTCGGGAAAGACTTTCACTCTTGCGGCGAGATATGTCTCCCTCCTTTTAGGGGGTGAATCTTTCCGCTCCATTCTGGCTGTAACCTTCACCAACAAGGCAACAGCGGAGATGAAACAGCGTATCATGGAGTATCTGTACGAGATAGGTATTGGC
>CAVEJA010000166.1:0-4932 GCA_963615745.1 Duodenibacillus sp. | reverse complement strand
CGATTACAGTAGAGCCTGTAATACCGTACTTAGTTAAATCTAAAGTTGCCATAATAAAAATGTATTTGTTCTTGAAATAATTATGATGTAATTCAGTTCATTTCTGGCATAAGCCCTGTTGGGCTGTTCCATCATGCAAATTTACTGATTTTGTAGTCATCGGACAAAAATATTGCTCCCTAAAAATCAAGGCGAAAAGGAGGAACAGCCCTTTTTTATATTTTAGATTTATTGTTTGCAAGATGAACTTGTCACAGGGATAGGATGCGGACAATCACAACGGGTCTACATCGAAATAAACATCTACGGTGCGGTAGCGTGGAACGGAAACGGTCTGCGAGACAGCCCGTGCCAAAATTTCCCTTATGGCATGGGGGGAATACGACGGGGCGACCTTTACGATGATATTGCGGATATACATCAGTCTGATGCGGCTGATCACGGGGCGGTCGGGTCCCAGGATGTTCTCCCCGAGACTCTGGCGCAATACCGATGCCAGAAAAAGTGCGGCGTCTCCTGCCACCCTGTCGTCACGGTGCCTCAAAACCACATGAATCAGCCGGTAGAATGGGGGATACCTGAACTCCTCTCTGACCTTGAGTTGCTCCCGGTACATGGAATCGTAATCGTTATCCACTATTTGCCGCACTACGGAGTACTCCGGGTGTTTCGTCTGCAAGATGACATACCCCCGCTCTGTCCTCCTGCCGGCGCGTCCCGCCACTTGGGAAATCATTTGGAAAGAACGTTCAAAGGCTCTGAAATCGGGTCTTGCCAACATCGTGTCGGCATCCAGAATCCCTACGACACGGACACGGTCGAAATCAAGACCTTTGGAAACCATCTGTGTTCCTATCAGGACATCCGTCTTTCCGCAGGCGAAATCCTCCAATATGCGTTCATAGGAATGTCGGGTGCGTGTGGAGTCGAAATCCAGTCGGGCGGTGCGGGCTTCGGGGAAGAACTTATGAACCTCCTCCTCTATCTTTTCCGTACCGAATCCCGAGAAACCCATGTCCTGCTCCTCGCAACAGGGACACTTGCGGGGGACATCATAGGTTGCGCCGCAGTAGTGGCACACCAATTTGTGGATGTTTTGGTGGTAGGTGAGGCTCACATCACAGAACTGGCATGTGGGGACCCATCCGCATTTCCTACATTCCAGCACCGGGGTGTACCCTCTTCTGTTGTGGAACAGGATGACTTGTCCGCCCTCTTTCAGCGTTTTCCTCATCTCCTCCTGCAAACGGGGGGAGAAGGGAGTGGGCATCATCTTCCTTTTCCTCAGGTCTTTTGTGTCGATAATCTCCACGCATGGCAGTTGTATGTTCCCGAACCGGTGTCCGAGATATACATAACCGTATTTCCCCGTTTGTGCGTTGTGATAGGACTCCATGCTGGGAGTTGCGCTTCCGAGCAGGACTTTGGCTTTGTATTGCGAGGCAAGAACGATGGAGGTGTCCCTTGCGTTGTAACGTGGAGCGGGGTCTTGCTGCTTGTATGAGCTTTCGTGTTCCTCATCCACAATGACAAGTCCCAGATTCTGGAACGGGAGAAACATGGAGGATCTCGCACCCAGGATAACCTGGAAAGGGTGGTCCGAAAGTTGCTTCCGCCATATCTCCACACGCTCGTTGTCCGTATATCCTGAATGATATATGCCCAGTTTTTCTCCAAAGACTTTGCGCAGCCGTTCCGTTATCTGGGTGGTGAGAGCTATCTCCGGCAGAAGATAGAGGACTTGCTTCCCGCTCTCTGTCTGGTCTTGGATGAGTTTGATGTATATTTCCGTCTTTCCGCTGGATGTCACGCCGTGGAGAAGACACACGCTCCTCGCACAAAAGGATGCCTTTATGCTGTCATACGCCTGCTGCTGTTCCGCAGATAAAGTATGCTGCCGCTCCACCGGACCCGCTGTCAGATTCAGTCTCCCGACCTCATAATCGTACTGCTCGAAATATCCTTTGGCGATCATTCCGGAAAGGACAGCCGGAGAAATGCCCGAATCCCGCAGGAGGGCGGCACGGCTCACTTCCTCCAGGTTTTCGAAATCCCCGTCTTTTTCAGCCCTGCCCATCCCTGCTTTCTCTATGTAACAGGAGAGCAGATGGCAGCGTTTGGGTTGTTTCCCGATGGCGTTCTTCAGCTTTTCAAGCGTGTCGGGGGTGCGGTAGCCCTTGCCTATGCGCACATGAGTCTCTGTCTTGGGCGCAAATTTTCTTTTCAATTCTTCCTGGACTGCCAAAGCCCCCTTTTCCATGAGGGATTTCACCAAGGAAAGCACACCGTTGCTTTTCATCTCTTTCTGGAGTTGGGCGACGGATTCAATCCGTTTTTCCTGAATCAGCTCATACAGTGCGTTCTCCCGCTTGGTCAGATTCTCCCAGTTCTCGAAAGCGGTGTTCAGGGAAAGCCTCGTCTCGCTTTCCAGTTTCATTCCTGAGGGGAGTGCCGCCTTGACCAAATCGCCCAAGGTACACATATAGTAATGGGACATCCATTTCCACAATTCCAGCTGCCGGGGTTGCACGGCAGGGGTCTCGTCCAAGAAATCCACAGCATCCTTAATCAGGATGTCCTTGTCTGGCACAGTGTCATGAATCCTCAGGACAATCCCGGTGTAAAGTTTGCTTTTGCCAAAAGGGACGACAACCCTCCCTCCCACACACGCTTCCCCCTCCTTTTCTGGAGGGACATGGTAGGTGAACTGATCCTTGACGGGCAGGGGGAGAATGACATCTATGTACATACAGGCATGGAAAACTCGGGAAAAACCTCCCCGCATCTCCGATAAAAGGAAGATATGGGGGTTCTTCTCTGCAAAAATACATCTTTCTATTGACCCGCCACGCATCCTCTTGGTGGTTAAATAGTTTTTTTGTAAGTTTGCAACTGACAACCAAAATCTTGTAATAATGAAAAAAGTATTATCCGCATTAATCCTTGTATGCGCATTAATCACAACCCATACGGTTAATGCCCAAGTGAAAGTAGGTGTTGTGGCAGGAATGAACCTCAGCAAACTGTCATACGACAAAGTCCCCGACTGCTCCTCCGGCAACCGTGTAGGCTGGTATGTAGGTCCGAAAGCACAGTTGAGTATTCCTATTATAGGTATCGGTCTGGACATCGCCGCCGAATATTCCCAGCGCAAGCTGAACACGAACGGGGAGAACAAGACATACCGCAGCGTGGAGATTCCATTGAATCTGCGCTATCAGTTCGGTATCAGTCTCGCCAAAGTGTATGTGGCTACCGGCCCTCAGTTCGGTTTCCAGATGGGAAATAAGAGTTGGAAGACCGCGACAGAGAATTTTGAGTTGAAGCGTTCCAACACCACATGGAATGTCGGAGCGGGTGTGATGCTCTTCAATCATCTGGAAGTCGGTGCGGTTTACAACATCGCACTGAGCAAATACGCCAAGAAACTGAATGGTGACGGCACTTTCAAGGTAAATACCTGGCAGATACAGATGGCGTACTACCTATAATAATAGAGCAGGATAAAACGAGCCCCGAAAGTCAAGGCAAAGACTTTCGGGGTTCTTTTAATATCTAAATGTACGCAATTTTTCGTTAATATGCGCAACGTTCTTCGGATTAATTTTCTTCAGCCCCACTTTGTATTGCAGCATCTGGCTCTCGCTCATTCCCACGATGCGGGCCAGAGCACGGGCTGAGATGTAAGGCGACAATGCCCCCCGCAAATCGCCAATGGTTCAAACTCATGCTTCTCCATAATCCTCACTCTAAGAGTTTCCCAACATTGTTCTGTGGAAATTGATTTCTGAACCTTTGCTCGATGTCATTCTTGTCAAAGGTGTCCATTTGCGCTTTGGCCATTCTAAAAAGAATCCGAATCCTCTCTTGCTTTGTCACATTTCTACGGATAAGATCTGAATTCACAGCCTCTAAGTTTGTGAGTATCAGAAGCTGCCCTATCGAAGCAGTGTCTCTTATGTTCATGCATTTTCTGGCCAGTTCAGGATTTGCACGTTCCCATTCCTTTGCAGTACAGCCAAACACAATAATATTCAGCATGTCAGCTTCCTGGGCATATACCAGAATCTGCTTTGCGCGGCTATACCCAAGACCTGCAAGTTTTTCTTTGATAGCGTCGGTGTGGACGGTGTAGTTTGCTTTGGAAAGGAATCGCCTTGCTGACCATTGAAGAGCCAACGGGTTGCTTTCTGCCTCTACAAGTCGCTGGTATTCTTTTACAATGTAGAGTTGGAAGGTAGGACTCAACCACATCCCAAAGTTAAAGGCTATATCCTTATGGGCGTATGTGCCGCCATTCCTTCCGGATTTAGAATATATACCAATCGCATTTGTTGCCTCTATCCATTTCTTGGGTGACATAGTAAAGGCATTTGAACCTGACTCGGACAAAAACCTACCGAAATCGGTGGGTTTAAAATTTGGATTATGCAAGGTCTCCCATGTACCCATGTATTCAATGGTGTTTCGCAATCTCAGCCAGTGACCAATGATAAAGGCGGGGTCATTATCTTTATACCTTGCCATGTCTGTAAGACAGATAAAATCGTCTGTACCGTGCTGAAGGATAACAGATATTTCTGTATTCTCCACTGTTATTTTCTTTGTCTTGCTCATGCGCTATAATTATATATTAAAGATGTGACTATGCCGCCCTGCGGTATGTTCTGTGCTGGAAGTCTGTGCGGTATGTGGCGGCTGTACTTGCCCAGATACTGCTGCTTGCTCTCTAATCATACGACATTGTGTGAGTCGCAGTGCCGACATGTCACACCCACTTTGTCTCTCCATTCTCTGAACTTACGGCGGCAGGCTGCTTCATCGGGAAAATACTTGTTGGACTCGTAAATCTTCATGTGTCTCTACTATTTTATAAATGCACTGTAAAGGTAGTCGTTTTGATTAATTTTACCAAACTCTCTGCACGTTATT
>CAVEJA010000165.1:0-3318 GCA_963615745.1 Duodenibacillus sp. | reverse complement strand
AGTTACGAGGGCTAAAACGGTGAGTTGGATATCGTAAAACGGTGGCTTCTCAAATGAAACAGCCTCGTTTAAGAGACGCAAATTACCTGATACGAAGAAAGCTATGATAAAGATACATGTGTTGCATACAGGCAAGGTGAGGGTTTCGCCAGCTCTGCCGTTTGGTGGCGATTGTAATATCATCAAGGCATCGGGTATCACCACACCAAAGGAGGATTGGTTGTGGTTGCCTGTGTCCGTCTATCTGATAGAGCATCCCAAGGGAAGGATTCTCGTGGATTGCGGGTGGCATCGGGATATGAGCCCGGAGGGAGTTTATGACAAGAAGGCACAAGTCAAATCGCTGGGTTCTGCACTTCTTTATACCATCAATCAAGGTATAGTGGAAAAAGGGGCTGCGGTGGATGAACAGCTTGCACGGATGGGCATCAAGCCGGAAGCCATAGACTATGTGCTCTTGACCCATCTCGACTGCGACCACGCCAATGGGCTTGGGCTTGTGGCTGATGCAAAAAACATCCTGGTAAGTCGTGCTGAAATGGAGTTTGCCAGGAAGAAAAGTATTGTGAACCGTGTGCGTTATCAGAGCCGTTGGTGGAATGGAGTGGATTTGGCGCAGTTCGAATGGAATAGCACGGAAGGCCCGTTCCGCCGTTCTTTCGACTTGTTTGGCGATGGCTCCGTCGTGATGGTGAACATCCCTGGTCATAGCGACGGACTTTGTGCCGTGAAAATAACCAATGCCGATGGAAAGTTTGTCCTTTTGTTCTCAGATGGAGGATATGCGGAGAAGTCGTGGAGGGAGATGATACCGTCTGGTGTCGCAGAAGACAAGGCTCAACAGCGCAAGTCCTTGGCATGGATTCGGGAGCAAAGCATGAATGAACGTTGCGTGGAATCGCTTGCCAATCACGATACAGAAGTCAAGCCTCATATTATTACGCTGTAGTTTTACATATTTGTGTGTGGAAAAGGATTGGAGACTGGTCTGCTTTGGAGAGCAGTCACTATCCTTATGAAGGACGACAGATAAGTCCATACCTTATCATTGCCTTTTCATACTTTGCAACTGTGTTGCAACAAAAACATGGTATTTTTGCATCGTTATTCATGTCATTTTGTTGTACCTTTGTAGATATGAAGAGGATTCTGTCAGTCTTGCTGGTGATGTTGGGCGTGCTGGTTGTTGTACACGCCGTCATTCCGCACCATCATCATAAGGATAGGATATATCTGCTTGCGGAGGAAAACCATGAGCAGCACGAGGGAGAGGAGTCTTCCGCAAGCACCTGCCATCATGGCAATCCTACGGCAGAGGTTCTTGTATGTGCGGCTCAGAATATATCTTCCTCACAAAAGACAACTTCTCCCCTGATTCAGCATTTCTTGTGTGGAGGTTTTGTCACTCCTTGTATAGGGAATGTGGATGATTTGGACTGTGCTTTGTACGGCAATTCCAATATTCCCAAATCCCCTTTTCTGAATATACGGGGACTGAGAGCTCCTCCCTGTTTTGTATTTTAGTCATTGACAAGTATTTTGCCGGGAATTTCCTCCGCATACTTGTTTCTTTTATCCAACCTCTCATGGCGTATATTCTTTGTGCCGTGAGCAATAGAATAATATCAATACGTTATACAAAACATGAAAAATACCATATTTGCCGGTCTTGTCCTTCTGATAACCGCAGGATTTCTCGGATGCGGCCACTCGGGAAAGCACGACCATGAACATGAGGCGGAGCATGAGCACGCCATACAACTGACCGCTTATGCGGAAACCATGGAATTATATGTGGAAATGACACCGCTCGTTGCGGGAAATCCGTCTGCAATCACCATTCATTGCACAAATACGAAAACTTTCAAGCCGCTTGTTGCCAAGACGGCGTCGGTGATTCTGTCTGTGAATGGGAAGAAAACCGTTGCCGAGGCGAAGTCACAAGTTCGTCCGGGCGTGTTCTCCTGTTCCGTTACTCCCCTACTGACAGGAGCCGCTGAGTTGAAAATCATTGTGAATACTTCAAACGGGAGTGTTCCTTTTGTATTCAAGGGTATGCAATCCTTTGACAACCAGGAAGCCGCCCATGACGATGCGGAGAAAAAAGAGATAAAAAGCGGAATAGCTGTGGCTTTCCCGAAGGAGCTGAGCTGGAACATGGATTTTTCCACAGCACTTGTAAGGAGGGAGAATATGGGAAACATTGTCAGAACCGTAGCCTGTGTACTTCCTTCCCAAGGAGAGGAAACCATAATAAGTGCGAGGGTAAGCGGTATGGTGTCATTGGGCAGCGGTAGCGCATTGGCGGAGGGGTGTGCCGTCAGACAAGGGCAGACAATCTGCCAGATAGATGCCTCTGCCACGGCAAATGACAATCTGAAAGTGCAGTACAGCCAGGCGTTGGCGGAATATACCAAGTGCAGAAACGAGTATGACAAGTTAAAGGAGCTGGAAGCCGACCGCCTGGTTACGGCAAGCCAGCTTACCGAGGCAAAGGCGGCTCTGGAGAATGCGGAGGCGCGGTATAATAGTCTTCGAAAGAACTTCAGTTCCGGGAAACAGTTGGTAACGGCTTCCCGTAACGGCTACCTGAAAGAGTTGAATGTCAAAGACGGAGAGTATGTTTCTGTGGGACAGACCGTGGCAACCATTGCCCAGAACCGTTTCTTAAGGCTCAAGGCGGAGATACCGGCTTCTTATTACAGTGATTTGAGCAATATAGGAGAGGTGGTTATCTCCTCTCCCGACAAATCCAAGACCAGAACGAAATTGTCCTCCATAGGTGGACGACTTGTAAGCTACGGCAAACAGGTAAGTCCTGAAAATCCGCTGGTTCCTGTAATCTTCGAAGTGAATAATGTGGGAAGTCTCTTGCCCGGAACTTTTGTTGATATGTATATACATACGGGTTCTGGAGATGTATTGGCAGTTCCTGCGGTAGCGGTGTTGGAAGAAATGGGAAACCACTTTGTTTATGTCCAGCTGAATCCGGAATTGTTTGAAAAGCGTCAGGTGACAATAGGAAGCTCTGACGGAATCAATACGGAAATCAAAAGCGGACTGAAAGAAAATGAGCGTGTGGTTGCCCTTGGTGCCACTCTTGTAAAGCTGCAACAGGCTTCTGGTGCGGTAGATCCTCATTCCGGTCATAACCATTAATGGATGAAAACCGTTGTTTTCAGGTAAGTAAAATAAAGATGTCGGAACTATGATAGACCGTATTATAAGTTTCTCTCTGCGGAACAAAGTAATCGTTTTGCTGGGAGCGGTATTGATTATTATAGGAGGAGTGTACTCTTCCCGGAAAATGGATATAGA
>CAVEJA010000164.1:1058-8193 GCA_963615745.1 Duodenibacillus sp. | reverse complement strand
CGCCTCACAGATAAAGGAAGGCTCTACCAGAGCCTTGTCCAGAACAAAACCATACTTCTGCTCCATCACTTCCTTGACTAAATGACGGATATTCGAGAACTGTCTGGGGGCTTCCTCGTGGAAATCCGCCTCCTCCATGTTGAGAAGAGACAGAGACACCGGATATATATGGAACGCACGCCTGACCGAAGCGGGGTAACTCACCTGCCCCTCTTCCCGCTCATAAACCCAATCGTCCAGGAACAGACCGGCTATATTTCCCAGCATCATCACCGGAGTTTCCTGTCTGGGCTCTATCCGGGAGAGGATATAATTGCGCTCGTCATGCCCATAGAATTTGAAACAAAGGGAAAGGGATGACACATCCAGCAGATAATCAGGACACACCACAATGGCTGAGGGAATATAAATCCCCTCCTCATCAACCCTTACCTTCAGCAAATTCAAAAGCATCCCTTCCTGCAAGACATCATACAGACAGGCATACTCCTCCTCAAACCCGGCATTGATATAGTCTATCCGTATTTGTTCCCCGCCCTCTCCGTCATCTCTGACAGCGGAAATATAGTGCCTGTCCATACTCCTGACAAGCACCCGCATACACAACCAGCGCGTTTGCCCGCTTCCCGACGGAGCCAGAACCGTCAGTTTCTCTTTCATACCGCACAAAGAAGACGGAACAGAAACCCGGCAAACCGAGGCGATAAAAAAAGCCAGCAAGGCAACATCGTCCTTTCGGGAAGCGGCATCCCGATATGAATCCTGTGCGGAATGTAATCTGTAACGCAAGCGTTGGATAGAAATGTGCAGAGAACGGCTCACCGTATGGTGATGACACACATAGTCCAGACGGGAGAACAGATTGGAGAAACTCAAGTCGGAAGTCAGTCCCTCGCAAAAGCCTCTGAGGATTCCATACAGCCGGGAAGCGTCGAAGCCGTCAATCGGGGCTTCCAACACCTCGTTGAGCATTTCGAAATAGTCCTCCGGCTCCAGCAATCTGTTCAGTTGTTCCTTCCCACTCATAAACATTGCCAAAATTAATCATTATTTGCATAGCATCCGTTTTCCCTTTCTCAAAACTTTCATCCCGATTCCCTTTCCCCTATAAGCAAAATATCGTATTTTTGTAGGTTAGAAACAATTTCAATATAAACCTATATGTTTGATAAAGAAACTTACATTTCCCGAAGAGAATCCCTCAAGAAACTGATGGGAAGCGGACTTCTTATATTTCCCGGAAACAACCCTTGTCCGGCAAACTACCCCAGCAACTGTTATCACCACCGACAGGACAGCTCCTTTCTCTATTTCTTTGGACAGCAAAGAGAGGGACTGATCGGTGTCATCGATGTGGACAACAACGAGGAATACCTCCTGGGAGACGACATCGACATTGATGATATTATATGGTATGGCGCAGTGGACAGTGTTCATGACATGGCGGAGCAAGTGGGAATTGCGCATCACGGGGCTTACAATGACATCCGGACGGTTGTCGAAACCGCCCTACAAAGTCACCAGACCATCCATTTCCTGCCGCCATACCGCCACGACATACAGATTCTCTTTCAGGATTTGTTAGGCATACCGCCCTCCCAACAGAAAGAACAGGCTTCCGTCCAGTTGATAAAATCCGTCATAGCCTTGCGCTCTATCAAAAGCCCGGCGGAAATAAAGGAGATTGAAAAAGCCTGCGCCATCGGAAACAAGATGCACACCACTGCCATGAAACTCTGCTCTCCAGGCATTACAGAGCATTTCATCGCCGGAACTATTGACGGAATAGCCAATTCGCTGGGAGCGATGGTGTCCTTCCCCAGTATCGTCACGACACACGGAGAAGTAATGCACGGAAATCCGACCAACAACTATCTCGAATCAGGACGGCTTCTGCTGGTAGACGCAGGAGCGGAAACCCTGGACAACTACTGCTCGGACAACACGAGAACCACTCCCGTCAGCGGAAAATACACCAACAAACAGAGGGAAATATACAGCATAGTGGAACAATGCCATGATCTGGCACAGCAACTGGCAAAGCCGGGAGTCAAATGGCAGGATATCCATCTGGACATCTGCCGGCACATGACAGACGGCCTCAAACAATTAGGACTGATGAAAGGCGACACGGAAGAAGCCGTACAGGCAGGAGCCCACACCCTCTTCCTTCCCCACGGACTGGGACACATGATGGGAATGGATGTTCATGACATGGAAGGCTTGGGACAGAACTATGTAGGCTTCGACGACGAGGTGCAGCCATCCACCCAGTTCGGCACAGCGAATCTGCGACTTGGCAGAAAATTACAGGAAGGTTTTGTCGTCACCGATGAGCCTGGAATATATTTCATTCCCGCACTCATCGACCTCTGGAAGAAGAACAAGACCAACGAACAGTTCCTCAACTTCGAGGTAATCGAGAAGTACAGAGAATTCGGAGGCATACGTATCGAGGACGATCTCCTCATTACCGAAAACGGCTCACGCTTCTTAGGACGGGACATCATCCCCTACCACATGGACGAAGTAGAGGAATATGTAGCCCACAACAAATACAATTAACCAATTCAACAAGTATAGAAAAATGACTTTTAGCAAAAGAATCATCATGCTGCTCTGCGTTCTCCTTGCAACAGGAGGCGCATACGCCAAGAGCAAAAAGGACAAAACACCAAAAGACACGCTCTCCTTTACCGTCATCAAGGAGAACCCCATCACCTCCGTAAAGGATCAGAACAGATCTGGAACATGCTGGGCATTCTCCTCATTAGGCTTTTTCGAGGCGGAATTACTGCGTACCCAGAAGAAAGAATACAATCTGTGCGAGGCTTTTCTCGTAGAGAACACTTATCTGGACAGGGCGGTAGCAGCCGTACGCACGCACGGAGACATATCCTTCTCCCAGGGCGGAAGCTTCTATGATGCCGTTTACTGTTTGAAGAACTACGGAATGTGTCCGGAAGAAGCCATGCCAAAACCTGGAAGCCTTTACGGAGACTCTCTTTTCAACCACAACGAGCTGGACAAAGTCACGACAGCCTATGTGGAAGCCATCGCAAAAGGAGGACTGAAAAAGCTCTCACCCGTATGGAAACAAGGTTTGGAAGGTATTTACAAGGCTTACATCGGCGAGCTCCCCAAGACTTTCACCTATGAGGGAAAGACTTACACCCCCCAAAGCTTCACCAAAGAATGTCTGAACCTGAATATGGACGATTATATCAGCCTCACCTCGTTCACACACCACCCGTTCTATACCCAATTCCCCATAGAAGTCCAGGACAACTGGCGGTGGGCAATGAACTATAACCTGCCTTTGGACGAGTTTATGGAGACAATGGACTATGCCATCCGCAACGGATATACTTTCGCATGGGGAGCTGATGTCAGCGAACCCTCTTTCCGCAAGCACGAAGTCGTGCTGATGCCCAAAGACAGCAAAGCGGCAGACAACTCCGGCTCAGACCAGGCACGCTGGCAGGGGAGCAAAGAGCAGGAATATCTGGTAAAGAACTCCCAGGACGAGGTGGAAGTCACCCAGGAAATGAGGCAGACAGCATACGACAACTGGGAAACCACCGATGACCACGGCATGCTTATTTACGGACTTGTGAAAGACAACCACGGCAAAGAATACTTCATGATGAAGAATTCCTGGGGCGACTACAACAAATACCACGGTATTTGCTATATCTCCAAAGCGTATGTCGCTTACAAGACCATGAACATTCTCATCAACAAAAACGCGCTTCCCAAGGACATCGCCCAGAAATTGGGACTGAAATAAGCGGTAGGGAATAATATCCTTTCACGAGCAGGGAACAGCCCAATCCGGCTGTTCCCTGTTTTTTTCTTTATTACCAGACACTTTTCCTGGCAAGAAACACGGAAAGATTGAGGAAGTCAGACAAATTAATAATATAGAAAACATCCGCAGAAACCAAGAAAGTCAATTTTTATTTATAACTTTACATTATTAAAATGGCGGGAAAGATTCTTCACGAAAAAGTGACAAGTGGGAACAACTGCCCAAACCTTATATAACCATCCGCCGCCCAGCGTTTTAAACGCTGCTCGCACGTTTGCCCAGAACAAAAAACTACGCCAGCGAAAGCTGAAAAACAGGGCTTTGATATGACAATAATAAAAATAAAATATTAAATGGACTATCTATGGAAATTCCAGCCTACAACACCGGAATCAAAGGAAGCAGCTGACGAATTGGCCGCCAGGATAGGCATACACCCTGTCCTGGCACTCCTCTTGCTGCGCCGTGGAATAACCAATGCCCACGATGCCAAAAAATTCTTCCATCCCCTGCTAAGCGATCTCTTGGATCCTTTCCTGATGAAAGACATGGCAAAGGCCGTAGAAAGGCTGAACGAGGCCATTGGCATGAAAGAGAAGATTCTGGTATACGGCGATTACGATGTTGATGGCTGCACAGCTGTTACACTTGTCTATAAATTTTTGCATGGTCTTTATTCCAACGTGGAATACTATATCCCGGACAGACAAGACGACGGATATGGTATCAGCATACGGAATATTGACAGAGCCGCTGCCACCGGTGTAAAGGTCATCATTATTCTGGACTGCGGAATCAAGGCCAACAGGGAAATCGCCTATGCAAAACAGTTGGGCATAGACTTCATTGTCTGCGACCACCACATGCCCGACAAGGAATTGCCAGATGCCTTTGCCGTACTCGACCCCAAGAGAGCCGATGAAACCTATCCTTACCACGACCTTTGCGGATGCGGCATAGGGTTCAAACTCATGCAGGCTTTCGCCATCAACAACGGCATCGAGTTCAGCAAGCTGACTCCTTTCCTTGAGCTTTGCGCAATCAGTATAGGGGCGGACATCGTACCCATCATGGGGGAAAACCGCATCCTCGCCTATCACGGACTGAAGCAGCTCAACTCCAATCCCAGCATAGGACTGCAAGCCATCATCCATACTTGCGGACTGGAAAACAAGGAAATCACCATGAACGATGTCATCTTCCGCATTGGTCCGCGGCTCAATGTCTCCGGACGCATACAAAACGGAGGGGAGACAATAGATCTGCTCATTGAGAAAGATGTTCAAAAAGCCATTGAAAAGGCAAACACAATCAACTCCTACAATGAGGCACGCAGGGATATTGACAAGCAAATGACCGAAGATGCGAATGCCATTATAGACAGCATGAAGAATCTGGACTCAAAACGCTCCATCGTGGTCTACGGAGAGACATGGCACAAAGGGGTTATCGGCATCATCGCCTCCCGACTGACAGAACTGTATTACCGCCCCACCGTGGTTATGGCAGTGGATGGTGACATGGCTACCGCCTCCGCCCGATCCGTCATCGGCTTCGACATCTATTCCGCTGTCCAGAGTTGCAGCGATTTGCTGGAGAACTTCGGAGGGCACACTTACGCCGTGGGGCTTACACTGAAGAAGGAACACATCAAGACTTTCATCCAGCGATTCGAGGACTATGTGGAGGAGAACATCACAGAAGCGCAGACACAAGCCACCCTTAACATCGACGGAGTACTGGATTTCAAGGAAATTTCCAAGAAATTCCACCACGACTTGAAAAAATTCCGCCCATTCGGCCCCAACAACGAGCGGCCTCTCTTCTGCACAAAGAATGTCTACGACTACGGAACCAGCAAAGTAGTGGGACGGGAACAGGAACACATCAAACTGGAACTGGTGGATAACAAGAGCAACAACATCATGAGCGGTATCGCATTCGGGCAAAGCTCGCGCGCCAGATTCATCAAATCAAAAAGGGCATTCGACATTTGCTACTCTATAGAGGAGAACATTTACAAGCATAATGAGGTGCAGCTCCAGATAGAGGACATCAAACCCGCCGAGCCGGAGGAGAGATAAAAACCAGTCTTTCATTCCTTATATGGCAGACTTTCTTCAGATTCTGAAGCAATATTGGGGATATGACCAGTTCAGAGGCGTTCAGCGCGACATCATAGAGAGCATCTACGCAGGCAAGGACACCCTTGGGCTGATGCCGACAGGAGGAGGGAAATCCATCGCTTTCCAAGTTCCCTGTATGGCAATGGAGGGAATATGCCTCGTCATAACCCCGCTGATTTCCCTGATGAAAGACCAAGTATTCCATTTACGGGAGAAAGGCATCAAGACGGAAGCCATCTACTCGGGAATGTCAAGGGAGCAGATTCTCATAGCCCTTGAGAATTGTATTCTGGGAGACAGGAAATTCCTGTACGTATCCCCGGAAAGACTGCACTCAGACCTCTTCCAAGCAAAACTAAAGCACATGAATGTGTGTTTCATCACCATTGACGAAGCACACTGTATCTCCCAGTGGGGATATGATTTCCGCCCCTCCTATCTGGAGATTGCGCATATACGGGAAATACTGCCGGGGAAACCGGTACTCGCCCTGACAGCCACCGCAACAAGAAAAGTAGCGAAAGACATTCAGGAAAAACTGGGATTCGCCCGTCCCAATGTCCTGCGCATGAGTTTTGAAAGGAAGAATCTGAGATATATCGTCCGTCAGGCAGAGGACAAATATCAGGAAACGCTCAATATTCTGAACAGAACCCAAGGCTCTTCTATTATATATGTACGCAACAGAAAACGCACACGGGAAATTGCGGAATGGCTAAAGGACAACCATATCGAGGCGTTGCACTATCATGCCGGACTGGACAATATAGACAGAGACATCAGACAAAACATGTGGCAGGACGAAACCGTGAGGGTTATCGTCGCAACCAACGCCTTTGGAATGGGCATTGACAAATCCAACGTGAGGCTGGTCATACACCTGGACACCCCCGATTCTCCAGAAGCCTATTTCCAAGAAGCGGGCAGAGCGGGCAGAGACGGGGAAACTGCCGAAGCCATCCTTCTATATAACGGAAGCGACAAATCAAAACTCCTCAAAAAGATAGAGGAGAAGTTTCCTCCAAAAGACTATATCCGGAAAGTTTACGAGGACATCTGCTGCTTCTACCAACTGGCCATAGGAGACGGAGAGAACCTCACATACGAATTCAACGAGACCACTTTCTGCAAAACCTTCCACTATTTCCCCGTCCCGCTTGTCAGCAGTCTCCGAATCCTGTCGAAAGCAGGCTATATC
>CAVEJA010000164.1:0-1048 GCA_963615745.1 Duodenibacillus sp. | reverse complement strand
GGCTATATCACATACAGGGATGAGGGGGACAGCACATCCCGCATCATGTTCACACTCTACAAAGAGGAACTTTACAGGCTTCACTCCATGTCCCAACAAAGTGAAAAGGTGATTCAAGCCATCCTGCGCAATTACGGAGGGGTATTTACAGAGTATGTCTTCATCGAGGAAAAGGATATCGCACTCCATACAGACCTCACCCCGGATGCCGTATACAACACACTGAAAGCGTTAAACCACCAAGGAATACTCCATTACATCCCCAGAAAGAACATCGCATACATTACCTTCCGGACAAGAAGAGTTGAAACGGAGGAGATAGTGCTGGACAAAGAAGTCTACGAGAACCGCAAACAAGAATACACAAAGCGCATTAACGCCATGCTGGAATACATCACCAACACGACAATATGCCGTAGCAGGATGCTGTTACACTACTTTGACGAGGAAAACATCCATGACTGCGGTCAATGCGATGTATGCCAGAACAGGAAACCCCTCACCAAAGCATACAAAAATAAGGTAGAACATGCTGCGGAAGCTATCATACACACTCTCTCTGACTGCAAGGAACATCCTGTCCATTCTGTTCTCACACTTCCTTTCGACACGGAAATCATCAAAACGGCACTCCAATGGCTCGTCGATGAGGAGGAAGTCACATATAGCGAAGGCATGATTTCCCTTAGTTAAATCCATATATTAGCCACTTCCATTCCCCTAAAAGGAAATCTCCGAGAGGAATTAATTGGTTGCCAGCCAGGGCCTACTATCCATTTATTTCAGTCAGTTAATTATTTTGACACAGACAAATCCTTTTTAAGAACAATAGGCAAGGCAGTCTATTTATTCCTTATTTCTTGGTATTTCGTCGGAATATATTTATATTTGCGCAGAAAGTTCAAACAAGCAATTACTCAAATACTACTCTCTGATAAATTGAAGGAGCTTCGTAAACAACCACAACGGAAAGTTGCAGCCGCACTTGACATTGACACTGCCACCTACAGCAAGATTGAGAACGGGAAATATATGCCAAATCGGGATT
>CAVEJA010000163.1:0-3156 GCA_963615745.1 Duodenibacillus sp. | reverse complement strand
GGGTTACAGGGGGAGAAGCCTGGTGATACGAAGACTGCGCCGCCAGCAAATCATCGGCGCGCTTCTTCTGGTTCTCACAGGAGCTCTCATGCTGATCAACAGTCTGCACTGGACATACCTCCATCACAACGAATGGATGGTTTGTTTCGCCATTGCCGCATTCCTGGAATGTTACACGGCATTCCGTATTCCCAACGAACTCAAGAAAGAGGAGACTCCGCAATAGACGGTTTCGGGGAATAGCTTTCCCTTACATCAGCGATTATCCTCTGATACAACGGAGAACGCTTGTACTCGGTGTGCTTGCGCAGCATCTCCTCCACGGAAGAGGAGGCGTGCTCATAGCCTGAAAGCTCATTGCGCATCTGGGTGTTATGACAAGCCAGACGCTTGATCTCATTCTCCCGCTCCCGTGTCAAGGTCCGGCACACCGCATCCAACAGCGGAGCTACCACTTTCTCCTGCAAGTCATGCCCCCGCATGAACATATAGGTCAGTTCTGGACTTACACCCAACCGCTGGATATCCGCCACCACATCCTTATAATGCTGCCTTGCCTCCGGGAAATTCCGTTGCAGCCACCCTATCTTGCTGTTCACTTTCTTGCGAATCGCCTCCAGCATACGCTCCGGCTTGTAAAGGGAAATGCCGTCCACATGAACCACATTGCACAAGTCCTGCATGGTAAACCGATTGTGTTTCCCATACCGATAGCACCATATAGACCACGCGAACAGGGGAAACACGATCTTCGAGAACCCGGAAAGGAACGCCTCGAAGTCGAATATCTTTCTGTCGTTCAAGGTTGCCATGACGCAAACCGTATGCAGGGAAGGTGCATAGCACTGATAGCTCTCTATGGCATAAGCGATGGTATGGAACACCCACGGACTTTCGCATAGTATCTTGGAGATTTCCGTAGTGCCTTGCAGCAGATAGTCGTAATCGGCATCCACGCATACGATCAGGTCTTCGCCCAGTCCTTTCTTCAGAGCATTCATCAAAGCCACTTTCTTCCCCTTTCCAAGAGTGGTTCTGGAGGGAAGCATCACTTCAAAATATCTGTCTTTGGTCTCCAGCTCTCCCAGCAAGGCGCGCCAGAAGAACACATCGTCATAGCTTTCCACGTACGCCACAATCTTCCGTCTGCCGCCTTGCGGTTTCAAACGGTTGGCTGCGCTGATATAATCAGCGGTAAGATTGTCAAACAAACGTTTGGACATGGTTTACTTTACTTCTATATCCGCCACATCAGTCACCGCATCCAACCAGCCGTTCATGATTACGGCAGGGGAATGGGTGGTCAGGATAATCTGCGCATGAGGATTCAAAGTACGTATAATGCCCACCAGCTTCTGCTGCCACTCCACATGAAGGCTTATCTCCGGCTCATCCATCAGCAGCACATAGGGCTTGTTGTCCTCCAGCAACACGGTAAGGAGTATCACGAGCAGCTGTTTCTCACCAGAGGAAAGCTGGTACGGGGTCAGTGTCTCGTCATATTGGAGGAACTGGAGCTCGTTGCAATTCCTGTCAATCTTCTTCAATGTATCCTGAAACAGGCTGTCCACCATGTCCTGGAACTGCGTTTTCCTCTTGGAGACATCCATCGCCGCATCACGGGAACTCCCGTCATTGCTGGAGAGGAGGGCTATCATACGGTTGGCGATGTTCACCTGATAATTCAGATAACGGCGTTGCAGCTCATACAAAGTCCAGTCCAGCTCGGAACGGACACGGCCGTCCGCCACCTTGTCCACGATACTGCTGGAAAGCAGCGTACTGTCGAAACTGCGGATCATGTCAAAATAAGCCATTGTGGAGTCCTCCGGCTCGAAGGTCACACGCACACCGGGGAAGTCCCCGTTCTCGTATTCGCTGGGGCGTGACTTCCCTTTCAAGACCTTTGCCATCTTGTTCAGAATAGTGGATTTGCCCACTCCGTTCACTCCGCTCAGGATATTGACCCCGGGACGCAGATTCCACAGGATGTGTTTCTTGCCGCTCCACAAGCTGTCTATCTCCACTTGCTTGATGTATTCCGCTACTTTTGCCATATTCGTCTCTTTGTTGCCGTATAGCAAAAATAGTCATTCTCGGCTGATATTTCCAAACTTCACACCAACAATTCTTCGCAAACCCTCTCTTTTCCGTTCCCCGCACATATTCCTTTGTTACATGTTTTAAGACTTTTCTCTTGGATATTCCAAAGGGAAAAACGTACTTTTGCCTTGTCAAGAAGCGTGCGCACTATGTACAAGACACTGTTCTCCGTCATTCTTTTCCTCATCGGCTCGTGGCAGGGCATCCATGCCGGCGACGGGAAGTCCGTCCTTGCCGGGGATTCCTTGCGGACCAGCGTTTCCGACACACTCGCCACGCAGGACACCCGTTTCTCTTTCTATCCGTCCGTTCCCTCCTGGGAATATTTCAACTACACGCCGTGGCACGAGGGGTTCAACGCTTCCCTGAGTTTGTTTGCCAGCATGGGGACAGGCAGCCACCGTCCCAAGGGCGTGGGATTCGGAAAGGACATCAGCCTTGCCTATGTCAAACCCTTTGGAAACCGCTGGGCGTATGCTCTTGCCACCAACGTCAATACCCTGGACTGGGGTTCTTGCCAATGGCGGCAGGCAAGCATTGGCGGGGAAGTGACCTATGCGGTGAACGACATGCTGTCTTTCAGCGTCACAGGATACAAGGAACTGGTTCATCCGAACACGTTCCTGCCTTATTACCGAAGCCTGAACGCCTTCAGAGAAAGCTATGACAGCTACTTCGGCGGAGCTGTCAATCTGAAGTTCAGCGAGAATTTCTTCATGCAAGTCTCCTTCGGCACGGGGAAATAGCCCTCTTTTCCAGAGCATACTCCCGCACATTGCCAGAAGCCGTCTTCCCGTCAGAGCCGCACTCTGTCAGTGTCCCATACGGGAGGTATCCACCTTTTTCACTTGTTTCGCCTTGAAATTGCCGAACCGGTAAATCACGGACAAAGTCCCGGAAGTCATGCGGTTCAGTTTCATACGGAAATCCTGGTTTCCCAGCACGGAGCGTGTGTCAATCTTATTGCCGGAGAGGTTGCTGCCATTTGCGGAAACACTCCATTTGTTATTTCTGGAAGTCCATTTCAAGGAAGCGTTCACCATAAATACAGGC
>CAVEJA010000162.1:0-8407 GCA_963615745.1 Duodenibacillus sp. | reverse complement strand
GCCCTTTTGTGCCATATACAGTTCCCATCCTCTGTACATATAGCCAAAGGAAGCCTCTACCATCCTTACATTAGGCCCTCCATAAACATATACGATAGCCGGATATTTCTTCCGGGGGTCGAAATCTACCGGTTTGACCAATCGATAATACAAGTCTGTACTGCCATCTGCGGCCTTGATTGTTCCCGAAGTGATTTCCGGGACATTGTAATCCCGCCAAGGGTCTTCCGCTGTCAGCAGATGGACAGTCTTTCCCTTCTTCACATGGATCAGATCTATCTTCCTGCGGACGGAAGGAGACGACCATATATCTATCAAACTTGAGCCGTCGGCAGAGAGTTTCCCGTAATGAACGCCTTCAGAAGAGCCCAAAACCTTTGGCTTGCCCGTCTCTATACTGACGCTAAAGAGATTATGCTGTATCGGAGACAGCCCTGTACCTGTAAATACAACCGATTTCTCCTCCTCGTTATATCCCAACAGATCCACTACCACGCCCGCACATCTTTCCGTTATCTTCCTGACAGTCTCCTTCTTCTTCAGACTATACAGATACAGATGCTGGAAACCGTCTTTCTCACTCCAGTAAACAAACTTGTCGCTGTCCCAGGGAAGAAAGGAAAGCCCATGTTTGGGATGAACATATTTGGGATGTGTCTCCTCGTACAGGACCGCCTCCCTCTTTCCCGTCCGGGCATCGAACTGGAGCAATCTGAGGTGATTCTGTCCACGATTGAGGTTGTACAGGAAGATTTTCCTGGAATCAGGGCTCCATGTTATACCACTATAATACTGGTCTGTCGTATCCCCCAAGTCCAGCCAGACAGTCTGCCTGCTCTGTACATGAAAGACACCAACCGAAACCTTGTGGCTCGCACACCCTGCCATAGGATATTTTATAGGTTGAAGAGCCGCTATCCGGGCAGAAATATCCACCAAGGGATAATCCGCGACCATGCTTTGATCCATACGGTAGAAGCACAACGACATCCCGTCAGAACTCCAGAAAGTTCCTTTAGAGATGCCGAACTCGTCCCGATGGACAGACTGCCCATAAACAATATCGCGCGATCCGTCCCGGGATATTTGGATTTTCTCCCGCCCGGGCTCTTCCACATACAGATTATCTTTCTCGTTGTATGCCACCCGGTGCCGTTTGGGCGAATAATCTACCCAGCTCTTGCCTTCCAAACTGACCGTTTGAACGATCCTCCGTTGCTTCCAGTCGTATAGGACACTGCTTTCCCCATTGGACACCGCCGCTACCGGAGCGGATATATCCGGGAAAGAAACATTCTCCAAAGAGGTTATCCCGGAGCAAACCTTTTTCAAATCCTCCAAAGAGAAAAGGGTTTTCCAACTCCCCTCTCCATTATAAATGTAGCAAACACCGCTTTCTTCCTTTACCAGGTTGTTCCCCCACCATCTCAGATTCATATTCCGAGGCTGCATCTTGCTGAAGTTCGAGCCTCCCCGGAGCAGGTCATCCAGCGTAAAACTCTTCTGTTGAGCCATGACAGAACCACACATTAGAACCCAGGACAGCAGCAACAGCCCTACCGCATCAGTCTTTCTCATAACGCCGAGGACCACTTTTCCGAAACTTGTCATTTCCTCTATGACCTTCTTTTCCAGCCCCGTTGTCCGAGAATCTTCTTTTCGGGAAGTCGTATCTGCGGTTTTTGTCCCCGTCCCTTCTGTTTTCCCTGTCCTGATTCCGGTCATTATATCTGGAATGTCTTCTTGCCCGCTGCTGGTTCGCCACGAACTCATTGTGTTTGCGTACCATGTAATCGGGAATATCCCACTCCGAGTCCTCCTTTGACACCTCCCGTGTATAGTCGCGGTGGGGTCTCAACTTCTTGCGGGTCTCATTTTGTCTGCGCTCCTCGTCTGTTTTTACAATACCGCCCTTGGCACGGAAATCGTTCAATGCCCCGTCGAAGACAGTGTACTTGCAGAAAGAACAGTTCAATGAACCATTGTACAGGGGAATCTCCACGCTGGGTCTGAGACCTATCTGCGTGATGGTCTCCTCCCGATAGCCGATTATCCACGCATCATTGCCCACGAAATGATGTTTCAAACGCTCTCCTATCATCCTGTACAAGCCCAGGAGGTTGGGGGAAGAGATTCTTTCCCCATAAGGAGGGTTCGTTACAATAATGGATTTGTTGGCGGGCTGTTCGAATTTCTGGAAAGGCTGCACCTCCAAAGTCACATCATTGGACACCCCTGCCGCCTTGACATTCGCATGCGCCGCCCTGATGGCACTGATTTCCTGGTCATAGCCGTACAGATGATGGGCGAACTCCCTCTCCTTACTGTCGTCGTTGTATATCCTTTCCAGCAAGTCCGCATCAAAATCCTTCCATTTCTCAAAGGCATAATGCTGGCGGAACACTCCGGGAGCTATATTGCGGGCAATCAGAGCCGCCTCTATCAGGATCGTTCCTGAGCCGCACATGGGGTCAATAAAGTCACACTGCCCGTCCCATCCCGTCATCAGGACAAGAGCTGCCGCCAGCACCTCATTGATAGGGCTCTCCACAGATGCCTGTCTGTAACCTCTTTTATGCAGGCTTTCCCCCGAGGAATCCAAGCTCAGCGTGCAGGATGTTTCGGATATATGCATATTGAACTTGATGTCAGGCGAAGCCACACTGATATTGGGACGCTTTCCCGTCTTCTCCCGGAAGAAATCCACGATAGCGTCTTTCACCTTGTAGGACACGTATTTCGAGTTTCTGAAATCCTCCGAATACACTACCGAATCCACCGCGAACGTTGTATTCAAGTCCAGATACTGTGTCCAGTCCACGGTTTTCATGACCTCATAGACCTCATCCGCCGTCTTCGCCTCGAAAGTCTTTATAGGTTTGAGTATGCGGACAGCCGTACGCAGCTCGAAATTGGCTCTATACATCATTTCCTTATCTCCCGTGAAGGAAACGACCCGGCAACCACATTCAATATTCTCCGCTCCCAAGGTTTTCAATTCCCGGGCAAGCACCTCTTCCAATCCTTGAAAAGTCTTGGCAATGAGTTTCACTTTATCCATTATTATATGCTTCTGTTATTTTATAATCCTCCAAAATCCTGGGGATTTATCAGGAAATCCTTTATATACCCGTCCCCTTTCTTCTTTGCAGCCTGCACGATGACGCTGCCGGGTTCCGTATTTTCCGTAACCCATACGTTCCCTCCGATAATAGTGCCTTTCCCTATGGTTATCCGTCCCAAGACCGTGGCGTTGGAGTAAACAATCACATCATCCTCCAGAATGGGGTGGCGCGCTATCCCCTTTATAGGGTGTCCTTCTTCATCCAGGGGGAAACTTTTTGCCCCGAGCGTCACACCCTGGTACAGTTTCACATTGTTTCCAATGATACAAGTCGCGCCAATCACCACGCCCGTACCATGGTCTATTGTGAAATGATGGCCGATACTCGCTCCCGGATGAATGTCTATGCCCGTCTCACTATGCGCCATCTCTGTCAGCATCCTTGGAATCAGGGGCACTTCCAGAACATACAGCTCGTGCGCAAGACGATAATTAATCAACGTTTTTATCACAGGATAGCAGCTGATTATCTCGCTCACATTCTCCGCCGCGGGGTCTCCGTTGAAAGCCGCGACGACATCCGTCTCAAGAATCTGGCGGATATGGGGCAGAGACCGCAGCACATAACTGCTTATCCGCTCCGCCTCCTGATAGAAGGGGGCGTTGCTTTCGCCCTCAATGGTCTTGGTAGTAAAGCACAATCCCGCGGCAATTTGTTTGACAAGCAGATTGTACAGTCTCTCCACCGACACCCCTATCGTGTATTGCAGCGTGTTCTGATTGATACAAGACCTTCCATAGAATCCCGGAAAGAAGAGCGAGCGGCATATCTCCACGATTTCCTCCAGGGCCTTGGCTGAGGGCATCGGGTCACTGTCGCGATACTCATGGAAAAAACCTTTCTCTTTCATCTCCGAGCAGTCGGACAATTTATCCACAGTATCCGAAAAGAGCGATGCAATACCTGCTGAATCCATTTGTTGTTTTTGTTGTTGCAAAGATAAAAAAAAACTGAAAGGCCACAATTTCCACGCCGATAAACTTTACGCTATCCGCGTTCCAGCTCTCTTGGAGACCTGGCAACCTCGCCGGCAGGAACGATTTTGAACAGTTTGTCCGACGGACGGACTTTCTCGCTCACCTTGATAGAAACCCTCTGTCCTTTCTCCGCCACTTCAACGGGTTTCAAATCATATCTGATTTCCTCCGCCACAAAATTCACAATGCCGGTGGTCGGGCCTGTCACCATCAATTTGTCCCCCTTTTTAATCTCTGACGCCAGTATCTCAAACTCGGCGACCCCCAGTTTGGAGAAGTATTTGATGCCATTCCCCACATACACCTTCTTTTCTGTGGCGGACGAGCCGTACTCGCTGTTCCATTCTCCCAAAGTCTGTCCCTGGTAATACCCGTCCCAGAAGCCCCGGTTGAACACCGTCCGCAATCTTTCGTCCCACTCGTCCTTCCTCTGCGTGGTGAAATCTCCCTCGACGATGGCTTTCAGAGCCTCTTTGTAACATCTCACTACGGTATATACGTATTCAGGCCCACGTGCCCTGCCTTCTATTTTGAAGACCCGCACCCCGGCATCGACCATCCTGTCCAGGAAACGTATTGTTTTCAGATCCTTCGGGCTCATGATGTACTTGTTGTCCACATCCAGCTCCAGTCCCGTCTCGCGGTCTCTCACCGTATACGCCCTCCTGCATACTTGCAGACAAGCCCCCCGGTTGGCACTATACCCCAGATTGTTCAAACTCAAATAACATTTCCCGCTGACAGCCATGCACAACGCGCCATGGCAGAACATCTCTATCCGCACCAGCTGCCCGCCCGGACCTTTTATTCCCTGGTCGCATATCTGCCGGTAGATGTCTTTCACCTGCTCCATGTTCAGCTCGCGGGCAAGCACTGCCACATCCGCATAATGGGCGTAGAACTTCAACGCCTCTATATTGCTTATATTCAACTGCGTGGAGAGATGCACTTCCTGCCCTACAGCCTTACAGTACTGCAAAACCGCGACATCACTGGCTATGACAGCGGAAACGCCCGCCTCCTTTGCCGCGTCGCAGATCTCACGCATCTGCTGCAAATCCTCCTGATATATGATGGTATTAACCGTCAGATAGCTTTTCACACCATGCTCCTGACACTTTTCCACAATGGCACGGAGGTCATCACAGGTAAAATGCGCTGCCGAATGGGCCCTCATATTCAAGCCCTCCACCCCAAAATATATGGAGTCAGCCCCTGCCTTGAACGCCGCCATCAGACTTTCCCACGAACCCACAGGAGCCATGATCTCATATTTTCGCAACTCCTCCCGCAATTCTTTCTCTTCCATCGCCTTTTATCATGTTTCGGAGTGCAAAGATACGAACTATTATCCCAGCCCAACAGAAAAAACGGCGGAACAGACAAAAAAGAGCCTTTTCGGTCCATGGAGGAAGCCTCCCGCCATACCTCCAAACCCGTTCCTTGGCCTGCCCTTTCCTATCTCTGCGGTTTAGCCCTCCTAACTCCGCGGTTTAGGTGATGAAAACAGGGCTTTTTCGAGGCGTAAACCGCAGAGTGGGAAAAGCGGTTATATATAACGGGAAGAAGGCACAGGGGACACGAATCATCGTGTCCCCTGTGGAAAGAGGTTCAAGTCCCTGTCCAGGCGGCTTTTCTTGCGCTTCCGTTACGGTGACAACCCGTCCGTATCAAGCAGAGACACCGCCATGATTCATGGCGGTGTCTTCGCTACGGGCATCCTTGGGATGCGTTTTCCTTTATGTCTCTAAGTCTGCCGTTTATTTTGCGGTCCTGACTTTGAATGTCTTGCCGGCTGCTTTGACAATGTATATGCCTGCAGACGGTACGCTGACGGTCTTGCTTGCGCCACGGTAAACCAGTGCTCCGCTGGTGCTGTACACTTCCACCACGGCATTGTCCGCAACTCCCGTCACGGTGATTTCCCCGTTCCGTACGGACACGCCCGCGTTGTTATCCTGTGCCACACCACTGATGCCGGAGATGATCTGGAGGAACTCCTTCCATTGATCTGCCGCCTTGTATGCCTCGACGGATGTCGCCGGCACGGTCAGCTCGCATTTGCTCTTGTCTACATCAGCGAAAGCATTGTTGTCGCAGACAGGAGGAGTCGTTGCCAGAGATTCTATTTTCTCCAATCCTGTGCAGCCGGAGAACGCCTCTTCTCCTATTTTCGTCACGGAGGCGGGGATGGTCACGCTCTTCAGCCCTGTGTAGCCGGCGAACGCACCTCTTCCTATGCTCGTTACGGAGCTGGGGATGGTGGTGTTCTTGCATCCCGCAATCAGGGTGTTCGTCTTGGTCTCTATGATGGCGTTGCAGTTGTCCTGGGAATTATAGGTGCTGTTCTCCGCATCTACGGTGATGCTTTCCAGTCCTGCGCAGCAATAGAACGCCACTTCTCCTATGCTCGTCACGGAGGCGGGGATGTGCAGGCTTGTCAGCCCTGTGCAGGCGAACGCGGCTGCTCCTATGCTCGTTACGGTGTTGGGGATTTCCACGCTCGTCAGCTTCTGGCAGTTATAGAACACGGCTTCTCCTATTTTCGTCACGGAGCTGGGGATGGTCACGCTGGTCAGCCCGGTGCATCCTAAGAACACTTTGTTTCCAATATTTGTGATACCGTCTCCGATGACTGCCTGTGTGACAGTCATGTTCATCCATGGTGCTCCGTCAGAATAGCCGGTCATATTTCCTGTACCGGCAAATGTCAGTACGCCGTCGCTGTCCAGCGACCATGTGATGTTGTCGCCGCATGTGCCAGATGCCACTACCTTTGCGGCTACGGCTTCGATTTTTGTGAATTCCTTCCATCCGTCTGCCGCCTTGTATGCGTCTACGGACTTCTTTGGAACGGTCAGCACACATTCGGTCTTGTCTACACTATTGAAGACATCGCTGCCGCAAGTAGGAGGAGTCTCTGCCAGACATTCAATCTTCTTCAGTCCTATGCAGCTGGAGAACGCATCCTTTCCTATGCTTGTTACGGAGCTGGGGATGGTCACGCTGGTCAGTCCTGAGCAGAAACGGAACGCCCTTTCTCCTATGCTTGTCAGGGAGGCGGGGAAGGTCACGCTCTTCAGTTTTGAGCAATCCTGGAACGCATAGTTCCCAACCGTTGTCACTCCTTCTCCGATGACAGCCGTTGTGAAAGAGAGGCTTGCCCATGGAGCGGGATCGTTATAGGTATAGTCAGGCATCGCTCCCTCACCCTCGATGGTCAGTTCGCCATCGCCGTCCAGCGTCCATGTGAGGTTGTCACCGCAGTTGCCGGATGCCACTATGTTGGTCACGCCTTCGATTTTTGTGAAATCCTTCCATCCGTCTGCCGCCTTGTATGCGTCTACGGACTTCTTCGGCACGTACAGCACGCATTTGTTCATGTTTACATTATAGAAGACACCACTACCGCAGGTAGGAGGAGTCGCTGCCTGGGATTCTATTTTCTCCAGTCCTGAACACATACCGAACGCCAGATCTCCAATGCTCGTCACGGAGGCGGGGATGGTCACGCTCGTCAGTTTGTCGCAGTTAACGAACGCATTTACCCCAATCGTTGTCACGCCGTCTCCGATGACCGCCTTTGTGAAAGAGAGGCTTGCCCATGGAGCGGGAGAGGTAAATTCATAGCCCTTAATAGCTCCCGTGCCCTCAATGGTCAGCACGCCGTCGCTGTCCAGCTTCCATGTAACGTTGTCACCGCAATCGCCGGATGCCACTACGTTGGTCACACCTTCGATGTTGTCAAAACTCTTCCATTCGTCTGCTTCCTTGTATGCCTCTACGGACTTCTTCGGCACGGACAGCACGCATTTGTACTTGTCTACACCGGAGAAGGCGTTGTTACCGCAGACGGGAGGATTCTCCGCCAGGGATTCTATCTTCTTCAGTCCTGTGCAATCCATGAACGCCTCTTCTCCTATGCCTTCCACGGAGGCGGGGAGGGTCACGCTCGTCAGCCCCTCGCATTCATAGAACGCATTTACTCCTATGCTTGTCAGGGAGGAGGGGAAGGTCACGCTCGTCAGTGCGGTGCAGCAGGCGAACGTAGTCTTTTCTATGATTGTCACGGAGTCGGGAATGACCACGCTCGTCAGCCCTGAGCAGTTATAGAACGCACCGCTTCCTATGCTCTTCAGGGTGTTGGGGAAGGTTACGCTCGTCAGTTTTGAGCAGTAAGTGAACGCATTCTTCGCTATGCTTTTCAAAGAGTTGGAGAGGGTCACGCTCGTCAGCTCTTCGCACTTGCCGAACGCGGCTTTCTCTATGCTCGTCACGGAGTTGGGGATTTCCACGCCCGTCAGT
>CAVEJA010000161.1:0-4193 GCA_963615745.1 Duodenibacillus sp. | reverse complement strand
TGTGTGGCCCAAGGCTGTCTTGACACTCAACGACGGAACTACGCTCAACGGCTATTTGCGTACCGATATTCATTTCATGCAGAAACAGATTCTGTTCAGCGAGACAGAGGAAGGCAAGGATGTGAAGTACAAGAATGAGACGATTAAATCTCTTTTCGTGAAGGATTGCTTCGGCGAAGGAAAGGATGCGACATTCGTACCCGTCAAATTGTATTTTAGCGCACAGAAAAAAGTACTCAAAAAGCCCGTTTTAGCTATTCAAAATTTCCAGGGGAAACATGTCAAAGGCTATATGTACCCGACCTTTTTTGACGATACCCGCACAAGCATAAGTAGTGGAGTAATGCAAAGCCATTCTACATATTCCGGTGACTGGTGGTGGCTATATAATGTTGATTCTGAAAGTACTCGGAACAGAATATATTGGGATGTCGATATTCGTAAGCCACGAACACTAAAGTCCCGACTGAAGGACATGGATAAAGACTTCAAAGAATATCCGCAGGTTCGTCAGGAAGTCGAAAAGCGCGGTCTTACGGTTGAACAGATTAAAGAAGACCCAAGGATTCTTCTCGACATTCTTGACAAGAGTCTGCAATAACTTCATTGTCCTTTCCCATACAAATGCTTCCGTACTGCGAAAGTACGGAAGCATTTTTCATTCTTGAGAAAGAGCGGTCGCCGTTTTACGAAAACCAACTCACCGTTTCAGCACTCCTAACTCTGCGGATTACGAGTGTTAAAACGGGCTTTTTCGAGGCGTAATTCCGTATAACAATTTTCCTAAACCGCGGAGTTACGAGTGCTATCTCGCCGAGATGTTAAAACCCGAATCAACAAATGTTAAATTCAAGTCGGCAGAAAGACTGCCACAGCCCTCTGGAAAAGAAAGTTATTCCTCCTCCGCCTTTGTGGCTTCCAGCCATTTACCGTATGTATCTATCAGTTGCGAAAGCCCGAAAGCCTTCATTTTGTCATGGTAGATGACATCTATGCACAAATCCAGCAAGTCCTTGCAGTTCTCCTCCGTGCTTGCAATAAGAGAACGTATGTTGAATTTCAACTTGTCCAGCGTGGACTCGTCAATAAACTTATGGCTGTCCACCAAATCCGTAAAGAGGGAATACTTACGAATGGTTCTCAGATTCTCCTCACTAACTTGAAGCGTATGACTGCCGCTTGCGTTCAATTGAATGGTATACATCATATTTTTCCTTGTTTATAGTGTTATTTATACAATATTCCTACCACCTCTTTCATCAGCGCATTGCGCTGGTTCTCATCCCTGATGCTCTCAAAAGGAACTGCCAGGGAAACAGCCCGTCCATGAGATTTCCGCATGGAAACACCCGCTGTTGTTCCGTCCGGATAACGGAAAACGGGGCGGGAAACAGCAGTATTTCTGATTCTGTCGGGATGTTGTACGGCATATCGCTCCTGATTGCATTCGTATTCATAATCGGCTTTTATACCGTTTCCACGAATGTTATACGAGGGAAGAGTGCCTACGGAGTTCACATAGGTAAAGCCCAGCACCGTCCTTATGAAGTTCCTGTCCTTGGAAGAGGACATATCGCTGCCGATATATGAGCCGCTCAGAAAGACCTTTCCGCAACTGTCCAGATAGTTTTTCAGTTTGTCCTGGAATGTCCGGGAGAAAGTCTTGTAGGAGCGCATACTGCTCTTGCCGCAATTCTTCTGCAGCCCCAAGACCAAATCCACCATACCAAAATGCGACATCTGAACCAGTCCTTTCTCAACCGCACCCATGCTGCTGCTGCAGAAAGAAATATCTCCGCAAGAAACCAGTGACTTTCCATGAAGAAGAGGGTAGTCGAAAGTGTTTCCTTTCACAAATTTTCCAACCATTTCCTGTGAGGAATATCCCAAGCCTCTCTCTCCGAGCTTCCCTATATACCGTTTCAGCAAGCCGGTCTGCTCACCGCAATATTCCGGTGTCTGCATATAAGGAACGCCATAATCCTTTGCCAGACAGAAGCCCTGCTTGTCGGCGGTAGAGATAATCGCAGGCGAGCTCAACCGTGTGAAACCATTTATAATAAGAGCCGTACGTTTGGCAGCGGGGGAATAATATGCCGTCAGTACCTCGCTGGGAAAACTTTCTCCGCCCTCATTCACGGCAGTTACCTTGAAACTGTATATTTTCCCGGAATCTATTTTCACCGTAAACTCCGTTGTGTCACTGACCAAAACCCCGTTGTCGAATCCGTCATCCCCACGCTGCGTATAGACCACATAGCCTGAGGGAGAAGCCGATTCTTCCAAAACATCCTGCTGCGCAGTCCATGACAGCCTCACTTTCCCCGAATCTTCCAACACGGCGGAAAAGTCTTTGACAGGGAGAGGGTGAACCACATAATCCGTTTCGTGGAGCGAGGAGACGAATTTCAAGACAGCTTTATAAACACTCCGGGAAAGAAGAAACTTGAAATTGGGGTCATGACCCAGCAACATATCCGTGAAATTCTGGTGGGAGAGCATTTCCAATATCGCAGAGGGCATTTCCGGGCTACGGCTCTCCCCGTAATTCCTTCTGTAATGCTCGCGCGTATACCATACCACCGGGTCCAGAGACACGGAAAGATCCTTGGCAATAGTGTTTTGGAGCATATCGGCGAAATCCGAAGAAGCCATCCTGTGAAGTCCGCTGCGGAAAACCTCCCCCAAAGTATCGTTCAGCAAAGTATTGATGACCAAAGTACCAATCGTACTGTTGTCCCTGTTGTACCCCGCATCGCTGTGTACAGCCAGGGAAAGCTCGATGGGGACACGGCAGCCCACGGTATCAGGAACGAAAGGACTGCCGCCCGCCAGCCAGTTCACCGCTTTGGCGCGGGTGTTGATTTCATCCCCATAGTCATCATGACCGCCTTTCGTATCGTAAACCGCTGCCGGAAAACCCGCATACTGGGCATAATACCTCGCTCCCTCCAGGAAACGGGGAAGTCCGCTGCACACTCCGGGTCCTCCATCTTCCTCCCGTGCGATATTTCCCATTCCTCCGCCAAACCGTACCGCATCCGCGGAAATCACCTTTCCCGGTGTTTGAGCATGATTGGTGAGGAAAACGGCATTGCGCGCAGAGCAGCCTTTGTCAAAATGGAAAGTCCCCAGATAGACCCAAGTACCGCCACCCATTGTCTGGTTTACCCTTGCCAATGTTTCCGTTCCCTGATGCACGACCCTGTAAACAGCCTCGTCCGTACTCTCAGGAAAAGACTGGTAGGTAACATATACCGCATAATCGCCTTCCGAAACAAAGGTCGGCATCCAGCAACAGGAAGAAGCCTTCTCATCCGAAGAGACCGTCCTCGTCCACAAAGCCGTACCTTTCACCAGACTGTCCTGCGAGACGGGAGTGTTGCCATCCACGTTCAAGGTGTCTGAAACCGCCATACAGCGAAAAGGACTTTCCCCAGTGCCATACTGCTGGCGCGCATTGCGAAAACCCTCTTGGGAAGACGGCTGCCAATATTGGATGGAGCTTGTCGCCTGAAAACCGGACTGGGCATCATCATTATCCACGACAACCTCGTTCAGCTGCCAGTCCCGTTCTCTTGCGGAAAAGCATACGGCTCCGCTATTCTCCAACATAGGCAGGAGAAACGGTGTAACAAAGGACAAGGTGAACATATCCTCTGTGGTGCAATAAAGGGACGGACGCTGCCATTCCCAGCGTTGCTTGCTGTTTTGCCAGAATCTGCCGTGACTTGCCCACAATGCCAGATGCCTGTTTTGCAGTCCGCGGGTTATACGGAAAGGGCGCGAGATGTTCTCAACCCAAGGCTTGCCGGTATAGCTTATCTCTTTCCACAGTCTGGAATGGTCTTTCCGCTCCCTCAGATGATTGGGAACATACTCGGAAATTTCCTTGCCGCAGGAGTATATACGGACTTCGTATGGTGACAAATCGGCAGGCATGGCATCCTTTATCCGCCCGTAAACGGAAGAAACCATCTCCGGGGTGAAATTTCTTGAGCCGAAACCCTCATTCGCATAGATACTGACGACCTTGTTCTCCGCATCCACCAGTATGCTGTCCAAAGAACTCTGGAGAATAAAACGGACATTGGCGGGGACGGGAATGTCAAGCACATTCTCCACAACAGGGGTTATTGCGAAGTTGGTGGGATAGATGAAGAATATCCCCGAAGCGAATAGCATGGAAAGGA
>CAVEJA010000160.1:0-2513 GCA_963615745.1 Duodenibacillus sp. | reverse complement strand
GGAGAATACAAGGTGGAAGCTTTTGTGGATGGCATTAATGCGGAAAAGTTCCCGCAGGATTTCATGCAGACAGAGTATGTTGTTAAAGACGGAAAGCTGAAGGTTCATTTGGCTTCCGGCGGTGGTTTCGCTTTAAAAATAAAGAAGTAATGAAAAAGAAGAGTGTTCTATTGTGTCTGGGACTGGTATTTTCTCTCCAGTTGTTTTCCCAGACCGCTGATTTGTTTCAGCCTTATAAGAAATCCAATTTGCGCTTGCCCGCAGTTCCACTTGTGCTGAATGACCCCTATTTGTCAATATGGTCTCCTTATGATGAGTTGCACCAAGGGCCGACAAAGCATTGGACAAATGCGGACAAACCCATGCTGGGGTTGTTGAAAGTAGACAATACGACCTATTGCTTTATGGGAAATGACAATCGCCGGATTTTAGAGACGATACTCCCTATGGCAGATGAGGATGTCTGGGTAGCTCCCTACCTGATGACAAAGCCCGAAGAGGGGTGGACGAAGACAGACTTTGATGATTCTTCCTGGCCAAAGGCGCAAGGCGGATTTGGCAATAATGTGCGCAAAGAGATACATACCAAGTGGGAAGGAGACAATACCGACATTTATGTACGGCGTGCTTTCGATCTGACGGAGGAGGATTTGAAGGATGGCTTTCTGATTCGTTATTCTCATGACGATGTTTGTGAGATATTCATAAACGGAGTGAAGATACATGATACAGGGCTTACCTGGAAAAAACGCGAGACACTGGAACTCTCTTCAGAGCAGAAGGAACTTCTTCATCCGGGGCGTAATGTGATAGCAGTGCATTGTCATAATACTACCGGAGGGTCGTATGTGGATTTCGGTGTGTACCGCAGCATTCTCATTCATGGGGGCAGCATGCTGACTGCGGAGCAGAAGAGTGTGGACGTCATGGCTACAAACACATACTATTCATTCCGTTGCGGTCCGGTAGATCTGGATGTGGTCTTTACCGCTCCGATGATTATCAATGACTACGATCTCCTTTCCACTCCTATAAACTATCTTTCTTATCAAGTCCGTTCTACGGATCGGAGATCTCACAATGTGAAGCTGTATATTGCCACAACCCCTGAGATGGCTATGGATAATGTGGACAGAGGAATAGTTTCTGCCAAGACGGAGATCGTATCTCCGGGAAACGGCAGCAGTTATGCCCGCTGCGGAACAGTAGGCCAGCCCGTATTGGAGAAAAAAGGTGATGGCGTGTGTGTGGACTGGGGGTATTTCTATTTGTCTGATGCGAATGGAAAAGTGGGGATAGCTCCATACCAGAAGTCCGTAAGGAGCTTTATTGGTACAGGACACTTGGCGCATACGTCTGATTCCTTCCTTCCTAAAAACGCCTCCGATCTGCCGGCACTTGCCTATATGCATGATTTCGGTGCGGTCAAAGATACGGAGAAGTCTGGTTTTACCATGCTTGGATATGATGAAGTCCAGGACATAGAGTATATGGGCAACCGTTATAAGGCTTTCTGGGCTCATGAGGGGAAAGTGTCTATCTATGATGCTTTCCAGCGTTTCAAGGAAAACTATGCTGAAATCATGAGGAAATGCAGGGAGCAGGACAAGGTTATATATGATGATGGCTTCAAATCAGGAGGCGAGAAGTATGCGGAAATTTTGGCAGGACACTATCGTCTGGTGATTGCCGCCCACAAATTGTTCAAGGACAATCAAGGGAATCTGCTGTTCTTCTCCAAGGAAAACAATTCCAACGGAAGCGTGAATACGGTGGACTTGACCTATCCCAGTTCTCCGATATTCCTCTTATATAATCCCGAACTGCAAAAGGGAATGATGACCAGCATCTTTGAGTACAGCAAAACGGGGAAATGGACAAAACCTTTTGCTTGTCATGATCTGGGTACTTACCCTATAGCCAATGGTCAGACTTACAATGGAGATATGCCGATAGAGGAAAGCGGGAATATGCTGATTCTTTCGGCTATGTTGAGTATGCAGGATGGCAATACAAAGTACGTGGACAAGTATTGGGATATCATTACTTCCTGGAATCAGTATCTGGTAGAAAACGGGGCAGATCCCGCCAACCAACTTTGTACCGACGACTTTGCCGGACATTGGGCGCATAACTGCAACCTTTCCATCAAGGCGATTATGGGTATTATGGGCTATTCAAAGATGGCTGAAATGAAAGGATTGAAGTCGGAAGCAAAGAAATATAGGAAGATAGCGGAGAGTATGGCAAAGAATTGGGAGAAGCGCGCGCGTGACGGAGACCACTACAAACTTGCCTTTGACCGTGATTCCACATGGAGTCAGAAGTATAATCTGGTATGGGACAAGCTGTGGAAGACGAATATTTTCCCTAAATCAGTTATGGAAAAGGAACTTCCGTTCTATCTGACCAAGCAATGCAAGTACGGAATTCCTTTGGATTGCCGGAAAACATACACCAAGAATGACTGGATAATATGGACAGCCTCAATGACCGATACGGCAGAAGACTTT
>CAVEJA010000159.1:0-8199 GCA_963615745.1 Duodenibacillus sp. | reverse complement strand
GTATATGCCCCACCACATACTGGTCGAAACGCTCTCCCGCCACATCCCCAATCAATAATCTCAATGTTTCCTAACAGTTTGTCAAATGGAAAATTCATCATAGCGGCACGACACTTGCTTACATGCATATCTCCATTCTCCGATGTGGTCCTTTACAACCTCACAGGAGAGGGGAGTGATGTCTCCCCGGTAGAAGATGAAGTCTATGCGTCTTCCTATTATTGGGGTCGGAAAGTAGTCTGTACATATTTAAATATAGGGACTAATAAGTTTTCTTTTGCTCCGATTCGGTGAAAGCCCCCAGGGATTCATAACGTTTATAGCGTCTTTCCAATAGCTTCCATCTCTCAGTATTGGGCTTGTAGGACTTGCTGATGGGTTGGCAGAGGGCTTTCTGCGCATCGGGTACGGAGGGATAGATGCCCGCCACCACGGTGGCGTGAATGACAGACCCCATAGCACCCGCCTGCTTGCAGTCAGACACATCGATGGTTCTCCCCAGAGTGTCGGACAGCATCTGCATGACAAATGGGGACTTTTGGGCGATTCCTCCGATTCCGATGAGCCGGTGTATGGTCACTCCGTTCCTGTCCAGATGGTCGATGACCTTTTTTGTGGCGAAACATGTTGCCTCCGCCAACGAGTAATAAATCTCCGGCGCACTTGTAGAAAGGTTCATTCCTGTGATGGAACCTGTCAGGGAGAGGTTGGGGAATGGGGTGCGCCGCCCGTTGAACCAGTCGGTGGCCAGCGGGGAGTTGATGGTGATGTTTAATTTCTCTGCCTCCAGAGATACTTCCTTGAGTATCTCGTCCTCTAATCTGGCGGCTAATTCCGGCTGTTCTTTGGCAACCATGTTCTTTAATGGCCATGCCAGCAGGTTCTTGAACCATGCGAATACATCTCCGAAAGCGGATAGCCCGGACTCAAAGCCTATCTCCCCTTGCAGGATAGAGCCTTTGACTTGCCCGAAAATGCCGTCAATAATATGCGTGCCCATCGCTTCCGGGGTCATGACGGACATGAAACCTGCCGATGTTCCCAGGTTCATGATGGTTGTTCCGTGTTCAATGCCACTCCCCACAGCTCCTGAGTGCGAGTCAATGTTGCCGACACCAACGGGGATTCCCTCTTTCAGACCCAATATCTCCGCCCATTCCTTGGTCAGCGTTCCTGCGGAACACTCGCAGCCGTAGTTCTTTTCGGGCAGATGGTTGCGGATAGGGAGCAGTACGGAATCAAGTTTCTCAAAGAAATCCACGGGAGGATAGCCACCCCAGTCCTCGTCCCACATCAGTTTGGATGCGGCGACGCAGTGTCCCATCCTTACTTTTCCGGCATCCTTGCATCCGGTTAGGACGGCAGGAATGAAGTCGCAAAGCTCGATGGCGGACCAGGCGTCTTTCTGCAAATCCTTGTCTGTGCGTAACAAATGGAGGACTTTCGCCCAGAAACACTCGGAGGAATAATAATTCCCGGAGTACTTGGCGTAGTTTACAGGCTGTTTCTGAAGCAAGTCGTTGATTTCGTCCGCCTCTTTCTGCCCCGTATGGTCTTTCCATATCACGAACATGGCGTTAGGATTCTCGGCATATCTGCTTTGCAGGGAAAGCGGTGTGCCTGTCTCGTCGGTAAGACACAAAGTGCTTGCCGTGGTATCCAGAGCGATGGATACGATATTGTCTTTTAACTCCGGGTGTCTGGTGGATATGTTTCCGATGACAGCCTTGAGGCAATCCAGGTAATCCTGTGGGTGATGTCTGAACTGAGCGATGGACGGGTTGCTGTACAGCCCTTTCTTCCAGCGGGGGTAATAGGCGGTTTCCGTGTCTATTTCTGTTCCTGTCACGGCATTGACCAAAAGCGCGCGCACGGAATCAGTGCCGAAATCCAAGCCGATAACATGAGGGTTTTTCATAAATAATCCTTTTTATAGAGTGATTGAATAGATGGCAAATATACGGATAATCGGTTGAAAAGTTCTTCCATAGAGCCTTTTTTATCCACTCGTCATGGCAAAAAAAGAGAATGGTGCAGCCTATATACGGAAAAGGATGTATTTTTGTTCGTAAATTCAAGTTGATATATCTAACAGCGGTGGTACAGGAAGAGGACAAATATACTTTTGAAGAGGTGCTGCAGCAAACTCTGGACTATTTTGGGGGAGATGAGTTTGCGGCACGGGTATGGGCGAACAAATATGCATTGAGAGACGCACAGGGCAATTATTATGAGAAATCGCCCGTAGAGATGCACCATAGACTGGCTCGTGAGCTGGCAAGAATAGAGAGCGGATACCCGAATCCTCTGACAGAGGAAACGATATTTTCCCTGTTGGATCATTTCAAGTATGTTGTTCCTGCCGGCAGTGCCATGATGGGAATCGGGAATGACTTCCAATTGTCCTCTTTGTCCAATTGTTTTGTCATCGGTCAGGAGGGTGATTCGGATTCCTACGGTGCGATAATGAAGACGGACGAGGAACAGGCGCAACTGATGAAACGCCGTGGAGGTGTGGGCCATGACTTGTCCCATTATCGTCCTTTCGGACTGCCTATATCCAATTCCGCCGTGGTGAGTACGGGAATAGTTCCATTTATGGAGCGTTTCAGCAATACCGCCAATGAGGTAGCCCAAAAGGGACGGAGGGGAGCTTTGATGTTGTCATTGAGCGTAAGGCATCCTGATGCGGAAAGGTTCATGGATGCCAAACTGCAATTGGGGCATATTACGGGTGCGAATCTGTCTTTGAGACTGGATGACACATTCATGCAGGCTGTCGAAAAAGGTGGAAACTATGTGCAGCAATATCCTGTGGATGCGGAAAATCCGCAAGTACGGATGGATGCGGATGCCCGGACGCTATGGAAGAAACTGGTTCGTAATGCGTGGCAGTCGGCAGAACCCGGAGTGTTGTTCTGGGATACAATATTAAAAGAGAGCATTGCTGACTGCTATACGGACAAAGGGTTTGGATCAATCACCACAAATTCGTGTGGCGAGATACCTCTTTCCGCTTATGACAGTTGCCGCCTGCTGTCCTTGAACCTCTATTCCTATGTGGTAAATCCCTTTACACGCCAGTCCAGATTCAATTTCGAACTGTTCCGCCAGCATGCCGTGATGGCTCAACGCCTGTTGGATGACATGGTGGATTTGGAAAGAGAGAAAATATCCCGCATATTGCAGAAGATAGATGCTGACCCCCAAAGGGAGGAACTGAAGCGGACAGAGCGGGAATTATGGCAGAAGATAGATGATAAATGCGCCAAAGGGCGGCGTACGGGTTTGGGAGTAACTGGCGAGGGAGACATGCTGGCGGCGATGGGCTTGCGGTATGGTTCTGAGGAAGCGACGGGTTTTGCAGTGAATATCCATCGGACACTGGCTGTCGCCGCCTATTCCTCTTCCGTATTGTTGGCTCGTGAGAGAGGTGCTTTCGAATTGTATGATGCCGTGCGGGAGCAGAAGAATCCTTTTATCCTTCGTATGAGGGAGGCGGACCCCGAGTTATATAAGGAGATGACGACCTGGGGACGGCGTAATATAGCCTGTCTGACAATAGCTCCCACGGGGACAGCCAGTCTGATGACGCAGACGACGAGTGGCATGGAACCGGCTTATAGGATGGTGTATAGCCGGAGAAGACAGGTGGATTCCAATGCTCCGTCAAGTAGAATCGACTATGTGGACGAGGAGGGAAACACATTTGAGGAGTATAATGTGTTCCATCATCATTTCCAGACATGGATGAGAAACAACGGGTATGATGTGGACAAGACCTATTCAAAGGAGGAAATGGACGAGTTGGCAGCCCGTTCCCCTTATGCCCGTTCGACGGCAGACACGGTGGATTGGCTGGGAAAGGTGAAAATGCAGGGAGCTATACAGAAGTGGGTAGACCATTCTATTAGCACGACGGTGAATATTTCCAACGAGGCTACCGAGGATTTGGTGGACGAAATATACTTTACAGCATGGAAAAGTGGCTGTAAGGGTTGCACGGTGTACAGAGAGGGCAGTCGGGAAGCGGTGCTGCTGGATAAGGACAAGGAGCATGGCTCGGTGTCAGTGAGCGCATCGATGACCGTAGTAGAGACCCGCCCGCAGGTTTTGGAGTGTGATGTGGTGCGTTTCCAGAACAACAAGGACAAGTGGGTGGCTTTTGTGGGATTGCTGGACGGCTATCCCTATGAGATATTCACGGGATTGCAGGATGACGATGAGGGAATAGTCCTTCCCAAGTCGGTTACAAGAGGCCGTATTATTAAGAATACCAATCGTGACGGAAGCCATCGCTATGATTTCCAGTTCGAGAACAAGAGAGGCTATAAGACCACTGTGGAGGGCTTGTCGGAGAAATTCAACAAGGAATACTGGAACTACGCCAAACTGATTTCAGGAGTTCTGCGTTACAGGATGCCTCTGAACCGTGTTCTAAAGCTGGTTGGCTCGTTGCAATTGGGGGATGAGAATATCAACACTTGGAAAGTGGGTGTTGAGCGGGCTTTGAAGAAATACACAAAGGACAATTCCAAAGGCTGGGATGTGTGTCCTGTATGCGGTCATCATTCTTTTGCCAGTCATGAGGGGCGCATGGTGTGTTCCCATTGCGGTGTTTCGTTGTAGTTGAGAGGGAAAAAGAGAATCTGCAAATAGCAGAAACCGCTGTTTTCACAGGAGCGATTCCAAAAAACAAATATTTGTAGGATTAAATGCTGACAGCGGTACATTTTTTTGTTTTTAGGAGCGGATTTTATTAATTTTGCACTAAAAGAGAGAGCATGTGGCGTTTCTCTTTATGAAGTTATGGGCATAGGCGGCACGCCTTTGAGGAGATAACGGACAAGAAAAGCCAAAGCCTTTCCTGCAGATGCGTTTGTGGCGGAGGGCTTTTGCCGTATTAAGCAAATGTAAAGCATAAGATAACAGACATGAATAACAGACTTTTTATCTTTGATACGACGCTTCGGGATGGAGAACAAGTTCCGGGCTGCCAGTTGAATACTGTGGAGAAAATTCAGGTGGCAAAGCAGCTGGAGTCTCTTGGGGTGGATGTCATAGAGGCAGGATTCCCTATTTCCAGTCCGGGAGATTTCAATAGCGTGGTGGAAATATCCAAAGCTGTAACCTGGCCGACGATATGCGCTTTGACCCGCGCCGTGGAGAAAGATATAGATTGTGCGGCGGAGGCATTGCAATATGCCAAGCGCAAGCGCATCCATACGGGAATTGGTACCAGCGACTCGCACATTAAGTATAAGTTCCACAGCACACGGGACGAGATAATAGAGCGCGCGGTGGCGGCTGTGACCTACGCCAAGAAATTCGTAGAGGACGTGGAGTTCTATGCGGAGGATGCCGGGCGCACCGATAATGAGTATCTGGCTCGTGTGATAGACGCTGTGACAAAAGCCGGAGCCACAGTGTGCAATATTCCCGACACAACGGGCTTCCGTCTTCCCAACGAATATCAGGAGAAAATAGCCTATCTGTATGAGCACGTGGATGCTTTTGCGGCAGGAAAATCCATTCTTTCCACCCATTGCCATAATGATTTGGGTATGGCGACAGCCAATACCGTGGCGGGAGTCTTGGGGGGAGCGCGCCAGGTTGAGGTGACAATAAATGGAATAGGGGAGAGGGCTGGCAATACTTCCCTGGAAGAAATAGCCATGATATTCAAAACCCACCCCGATTTGGGCATAGAGACAAATATCAATACCACAAAAATATATGCCACAAGCCGCATGGTGTCTTCTTTAATGAATATGCCGGTGCAGCCCAACAAGGCGATTGTGGGAAGAAATGCTTTCGCCCACTCTTCGGGAATCCATCAGGACGGTGTGCTGAAGAACGCTTCCACATACGAGATCATGAATCCCAAGGATGTGGGAATCGACGATAACGCCATTGTTTTGACGGCTCGCTCAGGTCGTGCCGCGTTAAAGCACAGGCTGCATGTGAACGGAGTTGAAATCGATGACGAGAAACTGGATTCCGTATACCAGGAATTCCTGAAGCTGGCGGACAAGAAGAAGGAAGTGACAGACGATGATGTACTTGTTCTGGCGGGAGCTCATCGTAGTGCCGCCCACAATGTGAAGTTGGATTACCTCCAGGTGACAACAGGAATGGGGGTGCGTTCTGTCGCAAGTATCGGGCTGGCAGTCGCCAATGAGCATTTTGAGGCTGCGGCTTCGGGAAATGGCCCGGTGGATGCCGCCATCAAGGCATTGAAATGTATCATCAAACGGGAGATGACGCTGAGAGAATTTACCATCCAAGCCATTTCCAAAGGTAGTGATGACTTGGGAAAGGTTCACATGCAGGTGGAATACAATGGTCATATCTACTATGGTTTCGGTGCGAATACGGATATTGTAACCGCTTCTGTGGAGGCTTATATTGATTGTATAAACAAATTCAGATAAATGGGAAAGACACTTTTTGATAAGATATGGGACGCTCACGTTGTGCAGAACGTGGAAGATGGCCCTACACAGCTGTATATAGACCGTCTGTATGCGCATGAGGTGACATCTCCTCAGGCGTTTGACACTCTTCGTGACAAAGGAATAAAGGTGTTCCGTCCGAATCAGGTGATAGCCATGCCGGATCACAACACACCTTCCGACCAGCAAAAGGAGATACACGACCCCATCGGGCGCAAGCAAGTGGAGACTTTGAAGGCGAATTGCGAGGAGTTTGGCATCAGACATTTCGCAATGGGGACGAAGGACAACGGTATCATCCATGTCGTAGGCCCGGAGAAAGCCTTGTCTTTGCCGGGAATGACCATTGTCTGTGGCGATTCCCATACATCCACCCATGGTGCGGTAGGTGCGATAGCCATGGGTATCGGGACTTCCGAGGTGGCTCAGGTTCTGGCATCCCAGTGTATCTTGCAGTCTAAACCCAAGACCATGCGTATCAATATAGAGGGGAAACTCGGTCCAAGTGTTACGGCAAAGGATGTGGCTCTGTACATTATGGCGCAGATGACCACGAGCGGGGCTACGGGTTATGCGGTGGAATATGCCGGAAGTACCATCCGCAATATGAGCATGGAGGGGCGTCTGACCCTTTCCAACCTGTCCATAGAGATGGGAAGCCGTGCGGGACTGATCGCTCCCGACGAAACGACATTCGCTTATCTGAAAGACCGTGAGTATGCTCCCAAGGGAGAAGAATGGGATAAGGCGGTGGATGAATGGAGAAACCTCAGAACCGACGAGGACGCTGTCTTCGACAAGGAGGTGACATATAGGGCGGAGGACATCTCTCCCCGCATTACTTATGGAACAAACCCCGGTGCCGGAATAGCCATTGACGGTGATATTCCGTCTTTAGACCAGATTCCAGAGGAGGAGAAAGACCAGTTCAATGCCATGTTGGAGTATATGCGGTTCAAGCCTGGGCAGAAATTGGAAGGCGTTCCAGTGGATTACTGTTTCTTGGGTGCTTGTACCAATGGCCGTATAGAGGATTTCCGGGCTTTCGCCTCTGTCGTCAAGGGCAGGAAAAAGGCGGAGAACGTGGTGGCATGGCTCGTTCCCGGTTCGTGGCTTGTACGCAAGCAGATTGTTGAGGAGGGTATAGACAAGATACTGGAGGAGGCTGGCTTTGAGCTTCGTCTGCCAAGTTGCTCGGCTTGTCTGGCGATGAACCCGGACAAAGTTCCCGCAGGCAAGTTGGCGATATCCACTTCAAACCGTAATTTCGTGGGCAGACAGGGTCCGGGTTCACGCACTATTCTGGCTTCTCCCTTGGTGGTGGCGGCAAGTGCGGTGACAGGCAGGGTTACTGACCCTCGGAAACTGTAAGTGCGGAAATCAAGAATACGGTTTAACAATTAGAGAAACAGAATTTATGAAACAGAAATTTGATGTGATACAATCCACTTGTATACCTATTGATATAGACAATTGTAACACGGATTTGATTATTCCCGCACGTTATCTTGCCTCTACGACACGTGACCCGGGGTTCTTCGGGGATGCCTTTATGCACGATTTGCGTTATGACGGGAAAGGAGAGCCGGTGAAGGACTTTGTGATGAATCAGGCGGATTTCTCGGAAAAGCCCCGGAAAGGCGTGCACGAGATTATCGTCGGAGGTCAGAACTGGGGGTCCGGCTCAAGCCGTGAGCATGCCGCATGGGCAATATCCGGGTACGGTGTCCGTGTAGTAATATCC
>CAVEJA010000158.1:0-3564 GCA_963615745.1 Duodenibacillus sp. | reverse complement strand
GGACGGAAGCTATTATGTGGCAGGGGAGAATCCGGGCAATGTCAGCTCCTCTGTGGTTCTGAACACCTTGAACAGCGTTCTGGAATCTGCCCGCTCTTTGTATGACAACGGAGGAACGGAAACTGAATATAAGGAGATGCTTGCCAAACTGAAAGCTGCGAAAGCGGAAGTGGACAAGAACATCGTACCTCTGACGGAGGGCTACTACATATTCAAGAACCGCATAAACAAGACGGCTCTGACCCCGTATAATGATTTCGCCACACGCAAGAAATCCGTGGCGACCAACCTTGATCAGTCGTCCACAGTCTCACGCAAGGCTTCTCCGGGCTGGCTGTATCAGGCGTGGTTTCTGGGCTGGGATAACTGCTCGGCTAATGCGGAAGAGGCGGATCCGCAGTTTGTGTGGCGTCTTGCCAAGGCTTCCGACAGTACATTCTATATGAAGAACTGTGCGGAATCAAGTTTTATAAAGGATTCTGTGTACTTTGAGCCACTGCTGCACTCCAAATCAAGAAGCGAGGATGCGATGGGAATCATCCCGATGTGCGGAACAGCCCGCGTAGGCGTGGAGTTCAAGAATCTTGTGGGCAATACTTACGAGCTGTACGCTGACAACAACTGGTTTCATTTCAGTCATGGAGACAACCATTTGGTGAATACCACACCGACATATACCACAGTGTTTGCAGCCTGGAACGTGTGCAAGGTTCCGGAAAGCCGCATTACCGCCAAGTTCAAATTGAATGACGCAATCACGGATGCGGGAGGTATTCTTGTAGATTGGATTCCCGGCAATAACCCCGGGCAATTGAAGATGTCCATTGCCCAGCCGCTGATGGACGCATTGGCTCAGGCACGTACCGTATATGCGAACGAGGCTGCTACAGATGCGGACTATACCGCAGCCGAGGCGGACTTGCGCAAGGTGTTTGACGCTACAAAGGAACTGCTGAAAGATACGGCAAACGCACAGAATGCGTTGGTTGATGGTTTCTATTATATTGTAAGCGCAGAGCCAAAATTCCAGCAGGTTGGCGGTTCGGAGAACATTCCCTATTGCTATGGCGGCAGTGACGACCAGATGCACTGGAGCGTGGACAAGAGCTTGCGCGGCAACTTGGATCATGTGTTCCAGATCAAGAAACTCGAGTCAGGGAATTACAGTGTCCAGTGCGTAGGTACAGGACAGTATATAGGCGGTTCGGACAAGACGGAAATCCTTCCGATGACGAATGAGCTGGAATTGGAGCAGATATTTACCCTGCATCCTACCTATTATTACCCGACCGGCAGTTATAAATACTGGCTGGATATGTACTCAACCTGTGGCTGGTGGTCAATAAGCAGCACGCAGCAGGCGCATTTGCCTTACCAGTTGAAATCATGGGACAACGGAAAAGGCAAGGAAGGCTTGATGCAGCCGTTCAATTGGCCCGGAGGCTTGTATTATAATGTGGTTGCGGTCACCGATCCCGAGGTTTTGGGACGGGTGGAAGAGGTTCTGAAAGAGAAAATGCTGCTCGCCAGATTAAGTACTGCGATAGATGATGCGGATGCTTCCATGGTTTCCGTTGTGTCCTACGATGTGAAAACAGACGAGCCGCTGATATATGAGGCGGATGGTACGGACAGAGAACACAACCAGTTCGACAGTAACGCACAGCAGATAGGCGACGCCTTCTCCCGCTATGCCAACCTTATTGATGGCGACAAGACCACTTACTGGATTTCCCGTACTGGTACAGGCTATGGCCCTTATATGACTGAGCATCCTTATTTGCAGGTAGACCTTCGGGACAAACCCCAAAAGAGCATCCGTTTCAAGTACGGGGTTTATGGAAATACCAAGGAACTGTATGGCCCGTTGGGCGAGCGTCCTATCACTTACGGTGTGACAGACAATGGGCAGAGAAGGCGTCCGACAATCATGAAGGTGTATGCTACGAATGATACCACCTCGACATGGACTCCAGTAAACACCTATACCCTGATAACTGATCCGAATATACGCGAGTTCTATTCTCCCGCTATTGTTATGGATAAGGAGTACCGATTCGTGCGTTTCTACTGCTATGACAACTACGCTCACGCTGTGAACCGCGGCTGGGGTGTGATGCAACCAGGAGAATTCCAGGTTTACCCCGCTGTCTATAATGCGGCAAACTCCATGGTAGAGTACGATGCGGATGTCAAAGCGGCTGCTGGAACAGTGGCTTCTCTGAATGAGGAGGCGAGGAAACAGCTTGCCGCCCAGAAGACAACCGAGGATTTCGTGAAAAAATATGAGGAGGCAATCAGTGCCTTGAAGGCTGCCATCATAGACACTATGCCGCTTGTAAGCCGTATCTATGAGGCGAAAGCCCTGTATGACTCCTCGTATGTGGACAACCGCAAGGTATTGTATGGTGATGTGACTGCCGAACAGAAAGCTGAACTGGCGGCTGCGATAAAGGCAGCGGAAGCGGCTGCGAACATCAACGCACATCCGACCAAGACAAGCCTTGCCGCAGCTTACGAGAAACTGGATGCCGCTTACAAGAAGCTGAGCGGGGAGCGCAAGACTTTTGAAATAGGGAAATGGTATTATTTGGTCAGCACAGCGAAACAGGGATACCACGTGGAGAGCAATCCAGAATGGAGAGGAAACCATGCTGTCTACGCTTCCGGCAATAATACACAGAAGCCTTTCACCGTCGGCAAGACCGCCCCGGAGGTAGAGCCGTTGCGTTGGGGACACTATACGGATTTCAATGGTATGCAGGAAGGTCAGACTTATCCCAAGAATCTGGGTGCTGATACCGATTATACGGGCGGCAGTCTTTCCTGCGAGGCGAATCCGTATGCCCAGTGGCGCATTGTCCAGATTGAAGACAGCCTCTACGCTATTCAGAACCGTGCTACGGGATTCTATATGGGGCGTATTCAGGATTACATTACCAATACTGGGAAGAACGGCATCACGCAGAGCAGTATTCCAATGAAGGTTCGGATAAACTTAGTGGGTCGCAACCAATTCGAGATTGTTCCCGATGACACTGCGAATACCTATTATCGCAGTACCGAGGATGCGGCAAACGATGTGCGTGATACAGGAAACGGACTTCCTCTTCACTCTTGTGCGGCAGACTTCCGCCTGCAATGGTGGGGAACAGGCACGGAGCGTGGATATAACACCGCAAGTTCCTATACCTTTGTTCCTGTGGAAGACGAGACATCAGAGGTAGAGTACCCTGCTTATGACAATAGTATTCAGATAATGACTTTGCCGTTTGCGACTGATTTTGACGGTGGTGTTCTTACATCAGGAGCAGACGCACAAAGTTATGCCGTGAAGAATGTACTTGTGGATAGAACCGCTGGCACAACCCAGGTGGAGCTTGTCAAGAAAAATAAATTCGAGGCAGGAGAGCCTTTTGTCCTGGTAACAGGCAACCCGGATGATGCTACTGAGGGTATCAAGGACTCCATACAAGTCTATGTAACTCCAGGAACTGAATATACAACTCAGGGAAAGGTTGCGAACGGACTGGTAGGTATGCTGGACGGTGACAGCATCCATGC
>CAVEJA010000157.1:3213-9211 GCA_963615745.1 Duodenibacillus sp. | reverse complement strand
CGGTAACGAATATGTCTACGGGAAAGAGCGAGCGTTTTGAGATCAATTCCTACAAGAAATACTGTCTGATGAACGCTTATGACGATATAGACTTCCTTCTTTCCAACAAAGAGAAGATAGAGGCGTTTGAACAGAAGAGATGAGTTGCCCGGATTTTCATAGGCAGAGCCCGGATTTTATTGAGATAATGGACACAACGCTCCGTGACGGAGAGCAGACGGGCGGTGTGTCTTTCATGCCTCACGAGAAGTTAATGATTGCGCGGCTTCTCTTGGAGGAGCTTTGCGTGGACAGAATAGAGATAGCTTCCGCCCGTGTCTCCGAGGGAGAGCTGGAGGCATCCACCAATATATGCCGCTGGGCAAGGGGAAAAGGCTTCCTGGATCGTGTGGAGATATTGGGATTCGTGGATAATGGAATCTCTTTGGACTGGATAGCGGAAGCGGGCGGAAAGGTAATCAATCTGCTTACAAAGGGCTCTTACAGACATTGCACGCAGCAACTCCATAAGACACCGGAGGAACACATCGCCGATATATGCGCCAATGTAAAAATGGCGCAGGAAAGAGGCATGGCTGTCAATGTCTATTTGGAGGATTGGAGCGGTGGAATGAAGGACAGTCCAGAGTATGTTTTCCAGTTGATGGACGGCATTAAGGACATTGGTATCCGCCGTTTCATGTTGCCGGACACGTTGGGCATCCTCAATCCGTTGCAGGTGGCGGAGTTTGTCCGCAAGATGATGGAGCGTTATCCCGGGCAGCGGTTCGATTTCCATGCCCATAACGATTATGACTTGGCGGCAAGCAATGCCCTGGCGGCTGTCCTGAGCGGTGTGACAGGGCTGCACACATCGGTGAATGGCTTGGGCGAGCGTGCTGGAAACGCTCCTTTGGCGAGCGTGCAGGTGATTTTGAAAGATCATCTGGCAGCCCGTACGCATATTAATGAGGAGAAACTGAATAAGGTGAGCCACATTGTGGAGAGTTATTCAGGCATAGCCATACCTCCCAACAGACCCGTTGTAGGCGGCAGCGTCTTTACTCAGGTTGCCGGAGTACACGCCGACGGGGACAATAAGAACAATTTGTACTGCAACAACTTGCTGCCGGAGCGGTTCGGACGCAAGCGGGAGTATGCCTTGGGCAAGGCAAGCGGCAAAGCCAATATCTGTAAGAATCTGGAAGAACTGGGACTTGAGTTGGATGAGGAGTCCATGAGGAAAGTCACCCGGCGGATTATAGAGCTGGGAGACAAGAAGGAACTGGTTACGCAGGAGGATTTGCCCTATATTATAAACGATGTGCTGAAGCACGCCACGGTTGTCGAGAAGGTGAAACTGCTCAGTTACATGGTGTCTACCGCCTATGGACTGAAGCCTGTGGCAAGCGTAAAACTGGAAGTGGACGGGTGCGTCTATGAGGAAAACGCCACGGGGGACGGTCAGTATGACGCTTTTATGCGTTGTGTCCGCCATATATACAAGAACAAACTGAAACGTGACTTCCCCGATTTGATTAATTATAATGTATCCATTCCTCCGGGAGGGCGTACCGATGCCTTGGTGCAGACGGTCATAGAGTGGGATTTTCAGGGAAAGAGATACCGTACTCATGCTTTGGATGCCGACCAGACGGAGGCGGCAATTAAGGCTACTATCAAATTGCTGAACAAGATTAACGAATAAAAAACATAAAAAAGAAAAGATATGAAACTGAAAATAGCTGTTTTGGCGGGCGATGGAATAGGTCCGGAAATCATGGAACAAGGTGTTGCGGTGATGGATGCCGTGGCAAAAAAGTTCGGTCACGAAGTGGAATACAGGGAGGCTCTGTGTGGAGCGCACGCTATTGACGAGGTGGGCGACCCTTTCCCTGAGGAGACTTTTCGTATTTGCGAGGAGGCCGACGCTGTTTTGTTCGCTTCCGTAGGCGACCCCAAGTTTGACAACAACCCTACTGCCAAGGTGCGTCCTGAGCAGGGACTGCTGGCTATGCGGAAGAAACTGGGACTGTTTGCCAACATCCGTCCTGTTACCACCTTCGATTGTCTGGTTCATAAGAGCCCTTTGAAGGATGAGTTGGTAAAGGGTGCTGATTTCATCTGCATCCGCGAGCTGACGGGCGGAATGTATTTCGGAGAGAAAAAAGAGGGAACGGAAGAGGCGTATGACACAAACTATTATAGCCGTCCCGAGGTAGAGCGTATTTTAAAGGTGGCTTATCAGTATGCCCGCCAACGCCGCAAGCATCTTACTGTCGTAGATAAAGCCAACGTGCTGGCTTCCTCACGCCTGTGGCGCAAGGTCGCACAGGAAATGATGGCGGACTATCCCGATGTCACGACCGACTTTATGTATGTGGATAACGCCGCTATGCGGATGATCCAGGACCCGCGCTTCTTCGATGTCATGGTGACGGAGAATACTTTCGGGGATATATTGACGGACGAGGGCTCTTGTATCACAGGTTCTATGGGACTTCTTCCCTCCGCTTCCACGGGTTCTTCCACTCCTGTCTTCGAGCCGATACATGGTTCATGGCCTCAGGGAAAAGGCTTGAATATCGCCAATCCGTTGGCACAGGTGCTGTCGGTAGCCATGCTGTACGAGTATTTTGATTTGAAAGAAGAGGGGGCATTGATTCGCGAGGCTGTACAGGCATCCTTGGATCAGAATGTGAGAACCCCCGAAATCCAGGTGACGGGCGGTGCCAGGTACGGTACCAAAGAGGTCGGCGCATGGCTGGTGGATTATATCAACAAGAAATAGCGAAAGCGTCTGACTGTGATAGAGGGCGTGGAAGAGACAAATAAAGAATGACAATCTTGTGATTTGTCAATTATTTGCTATCTTTGCTCCATAGAAAACATTAATAAAAGCATTATGAAAATGAAATCTTTGGTTTTTGGTCTGGCTATGTTGCTTTGTGCAGGTACGGCTATGGCTGATACGCAGGTAGTGGCTCATCGTGGTTATTGGAAAGCTCCCGGAGTGAAAAAGAATGCGGAGGGTTCCGCTCAGAACAGTCTGGCTTCCTATAAAATGGCGGATGCCGTCAATGTCTACGGCTCTGAGATAGATGTATGGATGAGTACGGATGGCGTGATTTATGTAAATCACGACCGTGTCTTCAAAGGATGCGAGATTCAGAAGTCCACTTCAAAGGAGTGCAATAAGGTTGTTCTCGACAATGGCGAGAAGATGCCTACGCTGAAGAAGTATCTGAAGACCGTGAAGAAAGGAAAATGCCGTCTGGTGATAGAGATTAAGACGCACAAAGACAAGGCGCAGCAGGCTAAATGTGTTACAGGCGTGTTGGAGCTGGTGAAGAAAGCCAAGCTCGAAGACCGTGTGGACTACATCGCTTTCTCTGCCCGCGCTTGCGAGCAATTGGTGAAAGAAGCTCCCAAAGGAACGCCCATCTATTATCTGAACGGGGACAAAGACCCCGCTACGGTCAAGGCGATGGGACTTACAGGAGTGGATTACCATTATGCTGTCCTGAAAGACAAACACCCGGAGTGGCTGCAGCAGTTCAAGGACTTGGGTCTGAAGATCAATATCTGGACAGTTGATGATGCCGAGACCATGAAATACTACATTGACAAGGATGTGGACTTCATCACCACAAACGAGCCGGAACTTCTTATTTCCTTGCTGAAGAAATAGGAACACGGCAGGACATTTCATATCAGGAGGGAAAATGAAATTTCATTTTCCCTCCTGCTTTTTATCATGCGGAAGGATGGGCAATACAATAAAATCCTTATTTTTGTGTGAAATTAAAAAGTGGAATCTATGAAAAGATGTTTTTTGACAGTGATGTCTGTGGCTCTGGCGTTGGGCTTGCAGGCGCAGAAAATCCAATTGCCTGAGGTGCACGTGGAAAAGGCGGGGAAAATGACCTTGATGCAGGCTCTCCAGAAACGTGGTTCTGTGAGAGAGTACCAGGAGAAGAATATCCCGGACGATGTATTGAGCGTGCTTTTGTGGGCGGCTTGCGGAGTGAACCGTCCCGAAGAGGGGCGCATAACCGCTCCTTCCGCCCTGAATGCGCAGGATGTGATGCTCTTCGTATGCCGTGCGGACGGCTATTACCGTTACCTTGCGAAGGAAAACGCTTTGGAGAAGTTGGGGACCGAGGACTTGCGTCCCGCTGTCGGGGGCAGACAGGACTTCGTTTCCAAGGCTCCCGTCTGTCTGGTGATGGCAAGCGACCTCGGCAAATTCCCGCAGCCGAAGAGGGAGCTGGGAGCTTCAGACTGTGCGTATGTGTCGCAGAATATCTGTCTGGCATCCGTGGCATTGGGACTGGCTACCGTGCCCCGCGCTTCCATGGACACGGAAAAACTGTCTAAGGCGTTCCGTCTGAACGAGAATCAGGTCTTGTTCCTGAACAATCCTGTGGGCTATCCGAAGAAGTAGACGGTGCGTCTTTTGCACTGTCATTTTTATCACGGCGTTTTAGCTCTCGTAACTCTGCGGATTACGAGTGTTAAAACGCCTGTTTAACACTCGTAACTCGCGGAGTAATTTTTCTAACTCGGTGAGTTAGGAGGACTGTCTCGGTGAGATGTTAAAACGCAATCTGCGAAATGCTAAAAACTGTTACAAGAACATCAGGTCTTATTGGTGGGACTTGCGGATAAGAGCCTGTGAAAGACCTTGTTTCCAGCCCTATTCCCGGGTGAGGGAGGCGAATGTGGCTCGAACCTGCTGCGCCAGATCCTCCGGGGAGAGTTTGAGCTGAAGTCCCCTTACTCCCGCACTGACAAAGATGAAAGGGAACTGCCGGGCGGTCGTGTCGATGTATGTGGGGAGGAGTTTCTTCATTCCGATAGGAGAGCATCCTCCTCTGATATATCCTGTAAGCGGAAGAAGCTCTTTCAAGGGGAGCGGCTCGCATTTCTTGTTGCCGCTCGCCTTTGCCGCCAGTTTCAAGTCAATTTCCTTGTTTCCAGGGACAACGCATACAAAATGCCTTACCTTGTCTCCCGTCATGACGATAGTCTTGAATACCTGCCGTATATCTTCCCCCAATTCCTCAGCCACATGGGTGGCTGCAAGGTTGTCCGGGTCACATTCGTAGGGAACAAGCTCGTAGTCTGTCTTGGCTTGGTCTAATAATCTGGCGGCGTTAGTCTTCTTCATCATGGAATTTTGCTATTGTTATAGGAACTGTGATGTAGCCCCTTTCCCGCTTTTGGCGATTTCTTTCGGTGTCCCGGTGGCGACGACTGTCCCTCCGTTGTCTCCTCCCTCCGGGCCCATGTCGATGATATAGTCCGCGGACTTGATGACATCTATGTTGTGCTCGATGACGATGACGGTGTTTCCCCGGTCTACAAGTTTGTTCAGAACGCCCATAAGTACGCGGATGTCCTCAAAGTGCAGCCCCGTTGTAGGCTCGTCGAGGATGTACAGGGTCTTCCCGGTGTCTTTCTTGCTGAGCTCTGTCGCCAGTTTCACACGCTGGCTTTCTCCTCCTGAGAGGGTGGTGGAGGACTGTCCCAATTTGATATATCCCAGTCCTACATCCTGTAGTACTTTTATCTTGTGCAGGATATTGGGTACATTGGCGAAGAACTCCACGGCTTGGTTGATGGTCATGTCCAGAATGTCCGCGATGCTTTTCCCCTTGAAGCGTACCTCCAGCGTTTCCCTGTTGTAGCGTTTTCCACGGCAGACCTCGCAGGGAACGGTCACGTTGGGGAGGAAATTCATCTCAATGACCTTGTAACCGTTTCCTTTGCAAGCCTCGCAGCGTCCTCCAGAGATGTTGAAAGAGAATCTGCCGGGTTTGTATGCCCGCATAAGGGATTCGGGAAGATTCACGAACAGATTCCGTATGTCTGTGAAAACTCCCGTGTAGGTGGCGGGATTCGAGCGTGGGATGCGTCCGAGCGGACTTTGGTCCACATCGACTACTTTGTCTATAAATTCCAGACCTTTGATGTCTTTATAGGGCAGCGGCTCTGCGAGAGAGCGGTAAAAATG
>CAVEJA010000157.1:0-3203 GCA_963615745.1 Duodenibacillus sp. | reverse complement strand
GACTTGACTTTCCGCTGCCGGAGACACCAGTGATGCAGATGAGCTTTCCCAGGGGGAAGTCCACGCAGACATTCTTGAGATTGTTCCCCGTAGCTCCGATAAGGCGCAGCGTGTGTCCGTTCCCTTTTCGGTAGGAAGTGGGGACGGGAATCGCGCGTTTGTTGTTCAGATAGTCTGCGGTAAGGGTGTTTGTCTTGAGCAAGTCCTTTGTTTTTCCCTGGAATACGATCTCTCCTCCTTTTCTTCCCGCTTTCGGTCCTACATCCACGATATAGTCGGCACTGAGCATCATGTCCTTGTCATGCTCCACCACGATGACCGTGTTTCCGATGTCACGGAGTTTCTTCAGGGATTTGATGAGCTTGATATTGTCCCTCTGGTGAAGTCCTATGCTGGGTTCGTCCAGTATGTACAGCACATTGACAAGCTGGCTTCCTATCTGTGTGGCAAGTCTGATTCTCTGGCTCTCTCCACCGGATAGGGAAACAGAGCTTCTGCTGAGGGAGAGATACTCCAACCCGACATTCAGGAGAAATTCCAGCCGGGTGGTGATTTCCTTGATGATTTCCTTGCCTATCTTTTTCTGTAAGGGGGAGAGGTGCTGCGGAAGTTCCTTTAACCATTGGTAAAGTGAGCTTAAGCTCATGTGCGCAAGCTCATCTATGTTTTTCTCATGGATGAGATAATGCAGCGATTCCTTGTTCAGACGGGCTCCGTGACATTCGGGGCATAACGCTGTCTTGTTGAACTGATCCGCCCATTTCTGCGCGGCGGCGGACATCTCCCTGTCGCTCATCTGCCGTATGTAGCTGCCGAGACCCTCGAACTGGATGAAATAGTCGTTGGAAGCGTGCAGCAGTTCCGCCCGTATGCGTACTTCCCGTTCCGTTCCGTTGAAGATTTCGTCTAACGCTTCTTCGGGCAAATCCTTTATGGGAGTTTCCAAGGTACACTCATACCGTTCCAGCAGAGATGCGATTTGCCAGAAAACCAAGGCGTTTCTGAACTTCCCCAGCGGGGCTATTCCTCCTGCCTTGATGGAAAGTTCCTTGTCCGGGATGATTTTATCCTGGTCAAGCACACTGATTGTGCCCAGTCCCTTGCACTTGGGACAAGCCCCCGATGCGGAGTTGAAGGAGAAATCGTTGGGAGCAGGGTCTTTGTAGGACAGTCCCGACACGGGGTCCATGAGGTGCTTGCTGTAAAACTGTATCTTGTTGTCATGGGCATCCAGTATCAGCAGCAGCCCGTCTCCGTGTTTGAACGCGCTTGCCACGCTTTGTGTGATGCGCTGGGCATCGTCCTCTTTTACGGCGAGTTTGTCGATGACAATCTCGATGGAGTGATTGCTGTATCGGTCTAATTTGAGCCCTGGAGTGATTTCTGTTATCTCCCCGTCTATTCTGGCGTAGAGGAATCCTTTCTTTCGGATGGTCTCGAAGAGTTCCCGGTAGTGTCCTTTTCTGTTCCTGACAAGAGGGGCGAGAAGGTATATGCGGTGTCCCCGGTAGCGGTTGAGGATAAGGCCTATGATTTTCTCCTCGGTGTATTTCACCATTTTCCCGCCTGTCTCGTAGGAGACCGCCTCGCCTATGCGGGAGTACAGAAGCCGCAGGAAGTCGTATATCTCGGTGACAGTGCCTACCGTGGAACGGGGATTCTTGTTCGTGGTTTTCTGGTCTATGCTGATGACCGGGCTTAATCCTGTGATCTGGTCCACATCGGGACGCTCTATGTTGTCCATGAAGTTGCGGGCGTATGCGGAGAAAGTCTCGATGTATCTGCGCTGTCCTTCCGCATAGAGGGTGTCAAAAGCCAGTGAGCTCTTCCCGCTGCCGCTCAGACCGGTTATTACCGTCAGACTGTCGCGCGGGATGGTTACGTTGATGTTTTTAAGATTGTGTACTCTTGCTCCTGAAACACGGATATTGTTATTGTCGGACACAGGCTGTGTATTTGTTTGTAGGAAAAGCCCCGGTATTGTCCCTCGTGGGGAGAATCCTCCGATGAGGGGGCGGGTAATGGCGTGGAGCTTATTCCTCTGTATATTTTCTGATGAGATTGATGGCTTTTTTGATGTTGTATTTCCTCCCGTCCGCGCCTTCCGCTTCGATACGGCAGAAATACACACCGTCGGCGACATCGTTTCCATGGAACTTTCCGTCCCATCCCTGGGTTATATCCGTCCATTCAAACAGTTTCTTTCCCCATCTGTTGAATATGTAACCGTGGAATTTGACGATGCTCCGATACCCGTCCTTTACTTTGAAAACGTCGTTGAACCCGTCTCCGTTCGGAGTAAAGGCGTTGGGAACGTTGAGGGTGGACTCGTACACGGTGATGCTGAACGGGGTCTCGGTCTCGTAGAGGACGGTGTCCGTTCCCAAGACAAAGGAGGTGTATAATGATATATATGATGTCCCGGTCTTGGTGAAAGTCAGATCCATATCGGCATCATGGCGTACGATGTAGGGGCTTTGGTCTTTCCCCGCCTCGTAAACGCGCCACTCGTAGAGGGCTGTGTAGTTTCCCGTGTTTTCCGCATTGGAGGTGAAATGGGCTTTTATAGGAGCTGAACCCGTGTATTCCGTGGTCTCCTCGCTGCCGGACTCGGTCTCTACAATCATTTGGGGATTTACTGTGGGCAAGGTTTCCGCATCGCCTTTCGCATTGCAGAGGAGGCAGGAGGCGGCAAGACTGATGATAAGCAGGCAGTATTTCAGTTGTCTCATTCGGTAAATCTTTAATGCAGACACAAAAGTACGAACTTTTCAGACACTTTGTGACATTGCCGGTGACTTATTTGCAGGGCGTTTCCGACTTTTATACTAACTTTGGTGTCAAAAGAGAGAAAGCAATCATAGTGGGGGAGAATCGTCCCGCAGTCGAAGTAAAGTGCTAATTTTGCAGTATGAAAATATATGGAATGAGGAGAGTGTTCCTGTTTATGGTGGTTCTGTTCCTTTTCTTTTCTCCCACGGAGAGCCGGGGCGGGCAGAATCCTGTCAGGGTGGGCGTTATGCTGCCTTTGAAGAATAAGGACGGGGTGGTCAGCGCGCGGGCTGTGGATTTCTACCGTGGGCTGGTGATGGCTATGGATAGCCTGAAGAAGGGAGGCTTTTCTTTCCGGGTTTATACCTATAACACGGCGAACACCTCTATAAACACCATTCTGGCGGACACGATAGTGCCTCATCTGGAGC
>CAVEJA010000156.1:0-2587 GCA_963615745.1 Duodenibacillus sp. | reverse complement strand
CTCCCGGACAGACCATTCCCTCTCCCCTCCTCCATTGTTGGAAATTATCGTTATCTTTGCGCCATAAGCCGGAGAGACATAAAAAATTCGCAAAAACAAGGTTTTCTCATGCAAGGTTTCCACCTTCTCGAAGATTTATAAAATAAACAGCAAAACACATATTGTCATGAAAGAAAAATTCAAGAAAGCAGTACTTGCCGGGCTTGCCCTGATGGCGGTGGCTTCCTGCGGAACTCACAAGGCGAATGTCGGCAACGATAAAATGGCGAAATCGGACGAGTTCGAAAGTATGGAAGACAACTACATTTTCCTGTCCGGCATCCAACGGAATCTGATCAACAGGAACAACACCTTCGCCCTGAATCTGTTCAAGGAGGTGTCCGGCATGGATTCCAGAGTAATCTCCCCGCTCAGTGTCACCTATCTGATGGGGATGCTCGCCAATGGTGCCGACGGACAAACCCGCAACGATATTCTCAAAACCCTGGGCTGGGAAGGCGTTTCCGTGACGGACATCAATACGCTCTCCAAGCTCATCATGGAGAAAGCGGGAAAATCCGACCCTGCCACGACCCTCTCCATCGCCAACTACATCGCCGTGAACAAACGGTACAAACTGAAAAAGGACTTCGCCGACACGGTCAGCGAAAACTACAAGGCGGGCATAGAAAGTCTGGACTTCACCTCCGCAAGTACCAAAGGACACATCAACGCCTGGTGCGACAAACAAACACACGGCATGATTCCCGAAATTATAGACAACGTAGAGCCAAGTGCCGTCTCCTACCTCATGAACGCCATCTACTTCAACAGCACATGGACGGAAAAGTTTGAGAAAAAACTCACCAAAGAGGAGCGGTTCCAAGGGTACACGCGGGACATAAAGAAAGTGCGGATGATGCACAACAACGAGAAATACATGTACACTTCCAACGAGTCCTATGCGGCTGTATGCCTCCCTTACGGCAACGGGACATACGAAATGACCGTGCTGCTCCCCAATACAGACAAATCCATACGGGAAGTTCTGGACGATATGGATGTACAGCAACTGGATGAGATCCGCCGCTCCATGAGTGAGTGCATTGTAGACCTCAAACTGCCACGCTTCACCACGGAACTCAGCCTCCCCCTCAACGAGATTATCTCCAAACTGGGAGCGTCCTCCATCTTCAATCCTGCCCAAGCGGACTTCAGCAATTTCGCCAAAGGGGATTTGTATATCTCCAAAATGCTCCAGAAAGCCAAAATAGAGGTAAGCGAGGAAGGCACAAAGGCGGCAGCCGTTACCGCAGCCGTCATGGCCATGAGCTCGCTCTCGCATCAGGAACCACGGAGAGTTCAGTTCCATGCCAACCGTCCGTTCGTCTACTTTATCCGCGAAAGGAACACGGGGGCCATCTTCTTCATGGGACAATTCACAGGAGAGTAAGCCTCCTGCGGCACATTTGCCACTACGCCTCCCCGAGCCCACAGTCTCTGTGTCCCGGGGAGGCTTTTCGTTTCTATTCCCTTATGCCGTCTTCTTCATGTCCTTGCGGCTCTTGGAGACAGTAACCAGCCACACCCCGGAGAAGATCAGAACCACCGCAATTCCCTTGGTAAGGTTGAAGGAGTCCAGCCCAAGGAAGATGGTGACGGCACACGCCACGACGGGCTGCACATAATTGTACATCCCCGCCACCGTGGGGCGCAGCCTCTTCTGCCCCACGACAATGAGCATATAGCTCAAAAACGTGGCGAAGACCACTATAAAGAGGATGTAGCCGACCTCCTCCATGCCCAGACTTCCCCATGAGGTGGCAGCCAGAGCGGAATAGGAGAAAGGCAGCGTGCAGACAAAGGCGTAGGTGAACATCCATTTCATAATGGTTATCAGGGAATACTTCTGCACAAAATTCTTGAACAAAACAATATAGAGGGCGTAGCTCATCTGGGCGGACAGCACCAGCAAATCACCCAGAACGGGATTATCACCCTTATGGGCGGCTTCCGCACCGTTGCCACTGCCCAGCACGAGCAGCAACGCACCGCCCGCACCGAAAGCGATACCCAGCACTTTCTTGTCCGTAACAGGCTCTTTCAGGAAGATGGCGGCAAGCAGCATCGCCCACAAAGGCATACTGGTCGTGATAATGGACGCATCCGCCGGACTGGTCATACCCACTCCCAGAATGAAACTGTTCTGGTTAAGGACGATTGCCAGCAGCGAGGCGGCGAAGAGCTTCATCATATCCCGTGAGGAAACATGCTCCGCCTTGCGGAAGAACGATACTATCCAGAACAGCAGCATCGCTCCGAAGATACGGAGATCGCTCAACACAACCGGCGTAATGATACTTCCAGCCAGCACTATCTTGGCAAAAGGGGACATCAGTCCCCATGTGATATTTGCCACAAACATGGAGCCATGCCCCAACAATGCGGATTTATTCATCGTTCTCTCTCTGACAATGTGTTTTTCAAAAGGCAGGGAGCAAGCCCCGCTGCGGAACCGCCCTCTTTCCAGATGCAAAATTACAACAATTGACCGCAACAGCGGACAGCCAAGGCGGACATTCGCAGGCATTAACGCACGGAACAGCAC
>CAVEJA010000155.1:0-2397 GCA_963615745.1 Duodenibacillus sp. | reverse complement strand
TTGGGATGTGACAACCGACACCCCGGAAGACTTGATTGCGGACATCACCGTATTCATTTGCCCGTATTCAAAATAGAAAGAAAGCGAAATATCCTCCGTCCGTTCCACGATGTCCGCGCTCCGAACAGCCTGTTCGGCAACATCCTTGTATGCAGCCGCCAACCCGCTTGTGCCTAATTTAATCCCTCCGAAATAGCGGACAACCAGCAGACATACGTTGGTCAATCCATAAGACTGGAGTACGCCCATAATGGGTCTCCCTGCTGTTCCTGACGGTTCTCCGTTATCACTGCTGCGAGATACGCTTCTGTCCGCATTCAAACAAAAGGCATAGCAGATGTGACGGGCGTCATAGTATTTCCTGCGGTACTCCTTCAATACCGAATCCACCTCTTTCTCTGAGAAGACAGGTACGGCAAAAGCATAGAACACACTCCTTTTGTCTACATATTTAGCCGTTGAAACTGCGGAAATTGTCAGATACTTATCTTCCATAATCGTATTCAAAATTACAAAAAAGAAGAGATTCCAACCCTTATACACATTTTTAATTGAGCCGTAGATTCATTTGAAATAAAATGAGTACTTTTGCACCATAAAGTGTAACACACAAAACATTTGTGACAAATGGTAAAAGTAACTTTCCCAGACGGTTCAGTCAAAGAATTTGAATCAGGTATCACACCCCTTGAAATAGCAGAGGGCATATCCCCCCAACTCAAGAAAGAAGTTGTATCATGCGCCATCAACGGCAAGGTGACGGAGCTTAACACCTCATTGGACGAGGATGCCACCATTAAATTCTTCAAATTTGATGACGAGGAAGGGAAACACACATTCTGGCATACATCCGCCCATCTGCTTGCGGAAGCGTTGCAGGAACTCTATCCGGGGATTGAATTTGGTATAGGTCCTGCTATTGAGAATGGTTTTTATTATGATGTGCTCCTCCCGGAAGGGCAAGTCATCAAAGAAAGCGATTTCGAGACCATCAACAACAAGATGGCAGAACTGGCAAAGAAAGGAGAAGAACTTGTAAAGAGGAACATCAGCAAACAGGATGCCTTGGATTTCTTCAAAGCAAAAGGTCAGAAACTAAAGCTCGAACTCATATCCGAACTGGAAGACGGAAGCATCTCCACCTATACACAGGGCGACTATACAGACTTGTGCCGTGGCCCGCACTTGATATCCACAGCTCCTATCAAAGCCATAAAGGTGACCAGCGTATCTGCGGCTTTTTGGCGTGGGGATGCCAACAGGGAGTCCCTGACACGTGTATACGGCATTTCCTTCCCCAAAAAGAAACTGCTGGACGAGTACATCACCCTCTTGGAGGAAGCAAAGAAAAGAGATCATCGCAAGATCGGTAAGGATTTGGAATTATTCATGTTCTCGGAGCGTGTGGGAAAAGGTCTCCCTATCTGGTTGCCGAAAGGAGCTGCCCTCCGTCTGCGCCTGCAGGACTTCCTCAGAAGGATTCAAGACCACTATGGATATAGCCTGGTTGTCACTCCTCATATCGGTTCTAAACAGTTGTATGTCACCTCCGGGCATTATGCGAAATACGGCAAGGATTCTTTCCAGCCCATCCACACTCCCGACCCAGGAGAAGAATACATGCTGAAACCCATGAACTGCCCTCACCATTGCGAGATATTTGCGCGCAAGCCACGCTCATATAAGGATCTGCCCGTGAGAATTGCAGAGTTCGGTACTGTATACCGATACGAGCAAAGCGGTGAGTTGCACGGACTGACCCGTGTAAGAAGCTTCACGCAAGACGACGCGCATATCTTCTGCCGTCCGGATCAGGTAAAGGAAGAGTTCCTTCGCGTGATGGATATTATCAATATCGTGTTCAAGACTTTCGAATTCAAGGATTTTGATGCGCAGATTTCCTTGCGCGATCCTAACAACCGGGCAAAATACATTGGCTCTGACGAGCATTGGGAAAAGGCAGAAAGGGCAATTATCGAAGCCTGCGAGGAGAAAGGAATGAAAGCCCGTATTGAATACGGTGAGGCGGCATTCTATGGTCCGAAGCTCGATTTCATGGTAAAAGACGCTCTCGGAAGAAAATGGCAGCTGGGAACAATACAGGTAGACTACAATCTGCCGGAACGCTTCCAACTGGAATATGTCGGCGATGATAACCAACGCCATCGTCCGGTGATGATCCACCGTGCCCCGTTCGGCTCTTTGGAAAGATTTGTAGCAGTGCTTCTGGAGCACACCTGTGGCAAATTCCCATTATGGCTGTCCCCCGAGCAAGTCGCCATTCTCCCCATTTCAGAGAAATATACCGACTACGCACACGAAATACAGGAGTATTTCAAGAAACTCGATATACGCTCCATCATTGATGACAGAAGCGAGAAGATAGGGCGTAAGATC
>CAVEJA010000154.1:0-2144 GCA_963615745.1 Duodenibacillus sp. | reverse complement strand
GGATGCCGAGTGCGCCAACTACGAGAAACAGATTCTTTCCTATGGTGGCATACACTTGTTCCTGGGAGGCGTAGGACCTGACGGTCACATCGCATTCAACGAGCCGGGAACTTCCTTCGAGAGCCGCACCCACAAACAGGCTTTGACCAAGGACACCCTGATAGCCAACTCCCGCTTCTTCGACAACGACATCAACAAAGTTCCCAAGTTCGCTCTCTCAGTAGGTGTAAAAACCGTTACTTCCGCCCAGGAGGTGCTTATTCTGGCTAACGGTCACAACAAGGCAAAAGCCCTCAGAGAGGCAGTAGAGGGAGCAGTAAGCCACATGTACACCATCACTTGTCTTCAATTCCATCCGAAAGGAATCATTGTCTGCGACGAGGATGCCGCTGACGAGCTGACGGTGAAGACCTACAAATACTTCAAGGAAATGGAAGGGTTGGACTAACCTACCCTGTCTCATATCTCGAATTCGGGCGGTCGGTTCTTCAACCTGACCGCCCGAATTTTTCGTAGGAAAAAAACAGCTCGGGGAATCACGCTGTCCAACTCTGCGGTTTGGCACTCGTAACTCACCGTTTTACGAGTGTTAAAACGGGCTTTTCCGGGGTGTAATTCCGTATAACAATTTTTCTAAACCGCAGAGTTACGATCGCTATCTCGCCGAGATGTTAAAACCCGTGTTGGCAAACGTTAAAACGAGCCTGTCTTTCCCATGTGGTGATTCTGGGAGTACCGCATGAAAAACCGCCTTTCCTATACTCTGTATCAGGCTAATGCAACTTTAATTCTATGCGGAAAGTCGTTCCCTTCCCCACCTCCGAGGATTTCACATATATCAATCCATGGTGATATTCCTCTATGATGCGTTTGGAGAGCGACAGCCCCAAGCCCCACCCTCGCTTTTTCGTGGTGAATCCGGGTGCGAACACTGTCCTGAACTGATTCTTGGGGATGCCTTTTCCCGTATCGGAGATTTCCAGAACAACCATCTCTGTTATCTCGTGCATGGTAATATATATGTTGCCCGCCCCCTCCATGGAGTCTATGGCGTTCTTACACAGGTTCTCAACCACCCATTCAAAAAGAGAGGAACAGAGTTGCACGTACACATCCACCGAAGGAAGACTGCAATGAATCCTCACCTTGTTGGAAGAACGTTTTGTTATATAACTCACCACGTGCCATACCACCTCTCTCAATTCCGTTCTGACCAGTTCCGGGACTGACCCCACCTTGGAGAAACGATCCGCTATCAGCTGGAGACGGGCGACATCCTTCTCCATTTCCTGCAGAATGGGATCGTCAGGATAGCTTTCCTTCAGCATCTCCTCCCACGCCATCAAAGACGAGATGGGCGTTCCCAACTGGTGTGCCGTCTCTTTCGTCAGTCCCACCCACACTCTGTTTTGCTCCGCTTTCTTGAGATTCAACAGCGATACAATGATAATCAAGATGAAAATCAGCAGTATGGCTATCTGGACATAGGGAAAAAGCGTCAGTTGTTTCAACGTGGTGGAGTCCTCATAAAGGATAGTCATATACTCCGAAGAGGAATCGTCATACTTTATCTTTATGGCATATCCGTCCCTCCTCATCTGTTCCATCCGCTGATACAGGTAGGCGATGGAGTCATCGGCTGTCTTGGCGGAGAACGAGATGTTTCTGCATTGCTCTATCTCTCCTTTTTCATTGAGGACAATCACCGGAATGGAGTTGTTGTTGTTGATGACATTCAGCACCAGATTCAGGTCTGTATTCTCATCCGCCTTGTTCAACGCCATCATAGCCTCCGCCCACACAGACATCTTGGCGGAAGCCTCTTCCTTCAATTTGCCTACAAGGATATTGGAAAAGACCAGGAAGAAAGCAGCTATACAGAAAGCTGCGAAGATAAGTACATACTTTATCCCTCTGTTTCGTCGTACCCACTGCATGTATTTACACCTTTCGCCCTTTTGGAAAAACAAAAATAGGCACAATATTCCACAAATAAGGAAAACGGGAAGCCATAATACAAAAAATCTTTCTCCCGACATGGTAAAAAGATGTACTTTTGCAGACTATGCCACAATTTGAAATCATATCCGATTACAAGCCTACCGGCGACCAGCCGGAAGCCATAGAGCAACTGACCCAAGGCG
>CAVEJA010000153.1:4144-5513 GCA_963615745.1 Duodenibacillus sp. | reverse complement strand
TGTTGTATGTGTACAATTTTAATCCAGTCAAGAGTTTTGAAGGTTATGGAATCCTTGTTCCAGAAGGTAAATATCAGACTTTTTTGAATACGGATGCGGTTCGGTTCGGGGGAAATGGTTTGTCTGATGACACAATCCCTCATTTTACGATATTCGACGAACACTATCATGCGGATAACAAAGGTTGGCTGAAGTTGTATCTGACCGCCCGTACAGCGGTGGTCTTGAAAAAGGTGGAATGAGAATACGGATTGGAAATAGTCTGGCACGGAATCCCAAGAGTGAGGTGTTGCTTATTAAAGGATTGAACGCTTTGTTGTTCTTCCTCTTTGCCTTTCTTTTTTTAGGCGGGGTGCAGGTGGATGTGGTTCATCTGGTGTTATATCCTTGGACGGGCAACATTAGCGTACTGTGGCTACGGGCGATAATAATCGTGTTTCTTGGACTGCTGATGGTGCTCCATAGGAAACTCGATACGGTTTTTCCGTCGGAACGCTGCTGGCACGCATTAACGTATTTCCCCTTTTTCTTGATTGTTACTTTTATAACAGTACTTCCTCCATGTTTTTTGTGGGGTAGAGGGATGGTTTTAGGCTTTCTGATGATAGTTTCTGTCGTCTTTTTAAGCAAATTGGCTTCGTTCAAGCTGGGGCAGATGCGCTTTTGGGGATGTGTCGTTTCCAATATATCTATTATGTTGGTTTCCTTCTTTGTGGTAGTACTGCTGGGGAATACCCATGATGTGTTGCATTATGAGTTGCGGGTAGAGCGTGATTTGTCCCGGCATGACGAGCGGAAAGCGTTGGAAACAGCCGCATCGGAATTGGCGACAAGCCAGCGTTTGCTTGCTCTTAGGGCTTATGCCTTGGCACGGACACATTCTTTAGGCGACCGGCTTTTTGAATATCCGCAGGTGGAAGGGAATATAGACTTGTTCCTGCATACATACGATGCTGGGAAAATGACCTATCCGTTGGATAGTGTCAGGGCGTTTTTAGGCTTTCTTCCGGAGCGGGAGATGACGGCGGAATCGCTGTTGCGACAAGTGGATAAAGAGAAACTGACCCCCTTTTCCCCATTGGCGGATTACTTGCTGTGTACTTTGTTGCTGCAAAAGAATCTCCCTGTGTTCGCATCATGGCTGTCCCGGATATATTCTTTGCAGGACAGACCAAAGGAAGCCAAACTTCCTCGTTATTACCGGGAAGCTTTGGTGCTGTACAACAGTCTGTATGTTCATCCCTCAGTGGTGTTCCATAGTGCGGAAATTGAGGAAAATTATAGTGATTTCAAGGAATTGGCAGGGCGGTATGCCCATCCTGTTGAGCGAAAAAACAATCTTCGCAGGATGTACGGTGACACTTATTGG
>CAVEJA010000153.1:0-4134 GCA_963615745.1 Duodenibacillus sp. | reverse complement strand
TCTTAAAAACAAGTGATAGATATTCTTGGAAAATAGTATCTTTGTCAAAACTATATAATGTATAAGATATGAGAAAATACCTATTGACATTGGCTTATGTGCTGATGTGTACTCTTCAAATGCGTGGGGCGGACTGGAAAGCCCAGTGGATAAATGCTGCGGATAACTATAATGCGGTGAACACTTGGCAGGTTTTCCGTAAGACGGTGGACTTGTCGTCCAAGCCAAAGACCCTGCAAGCCCGTATAGCGGTGGATTCCAAATACTGGCTTTGGATAAACGGGCGGTTGGTAGTCTTTGAGGGGGGATTGAAGAGAGGACCTTCTCCTCATGGAACTTATTATGACAATATAGATATAGCCCCCTATTTGAAGAAGGGAAACAATACTATAGCGTTGTTGTCATGGTTCTTCGGCAAGGAGGGGTTCAGCCATAAGAATAGTGGTTGTGCGGGACTACTCTTTGATGCCCGTGGGGAAGGAGTGAGCATCCTTTCGGATGATACATGGGAAGCCCAGGTGAATAAGGCGTATGGAGCGGTTCGTAAAGATACCGCCAATTACAGACTTCCTGAAAGTTCTATCTGTTATGATGGAAACAAGGATCTGGGAGAGTGGTATTCCCCCTCTTACGGTGGGCATTTCCCCAAAGCAAAGGTGGTAAATGCGCAAGCGGTGAATAATATATGGGGAGAACTGGTAGAGCGGCCTATTCCGATGTTCGTTTACACCCCGTTGAAAAAATATGTGTCCACGCAGTATAATGCCCAAACCCGTAAACTGCGTTGCCAACTCCCTTATGACGCACAGATAACCCCGTATATCAAGGTGCGTTCCAAGGCGGGGAATGTCATAGATATGCGGACAGACTGTTTTGACAAATCGGGTGTGATGTCTGTCCGGGCGGAATACATTACCCGTGAGGGGGTGCAGAGTTATGAGAGTCTGGGCTGGATGAATGGAAACTGGGTGGAGTATACGATACCGGAGGGAACGGAAGTTCTGGAGGTGCGTTACAGAGAGTCTGGGTATGATACGGAAATAGCAGGCTCTTTCGGGTGTAACGATCCTTTCTGGAATGAGTTGTGGAAGCGTTCCGCCCGCACCTTATATCTGAATATGCGTGACACCTATTTTGATTGCCCCGATCGGGAGCGTGCGCAGTGGTGGGGGGATATGGTAAATGACATACAAGAGAATATCTATGTGCTGACTCCTTCCTCATGGAAACTCATATATAAAGGTATGCATGAGCTGATGAACTGGCAAAAGCCCGATGGCGTTATTTTCTCGCCCATTCCTGCGGGAAACTGGGAGAAGGAATTGCCTGTTCAGATGTTGATGTCTTTGGGAATGTACGGCTTTTATGCCCAGTATTATTATACGGGTGAAGACCATTTTATAGCTCCGTTGTACGACAGAATGCACAAATATCTCCATGAGGTATGGCAGGTTGATGAACGCGGTTTCGTGCCTGTCCGTAAAGGCGGCTGGAGTTGGGCGGACTGGGGAAGCAATATCGACATTGAATTGCTGACAAACGAGTGGTACTTCCTGGCATTGTCGGCAGAGCGGTGTTTTGCGAATATGCTGGGAAAGACGGAGGACGAAGCGGAGATTCTTGCAACCTTGAACAAGATGCAGGAGAATTTCAATGAGAAATACTGGACGGGGACATGTTATAAATCCCCTGATTATGTCGGTGAGACAGACGATAGGGCGCAGGCTCTGGCGGTTCTTACAGGTATGGCGGAGGAAGACAAGTACCCGGCTTTGTTGGAAATATTCAAAAAGAACCATCATGCAAGTCCTTTGCTGGAGATGTATGTTCAGGAAGCCATGTTTAAGATGGGAAAAGGCAGGGAGGCTCTGCAGCGGGCAAGGGAACAATACTCCGATATGATGTCGTTTAAGGACGAGACCACTGTCTTCGAGTTCTGGGAATATAAGGGGGAAGGCGGGACGAATCATGCCTGGGCAAGCAGCATGACGGTCATTCTGGCTCGCGATGTCTGTGGAATACGTCCTACTTCTCCTGGTTTCAAGACTTTTGAAGTCGCTCCACAGATGTCCGGGCTGGAGTGGGCGAAGACGAGCTTGCAGACGAATTACGGGGAGATAAAGGTGGACTTAAAGGAGGTTGCAGGAAAGTTGAAAGCGAAAATAACGGTTCCGGCAGGGACGGAAGCGGATTTCAAATGGGGAGGAAAGACGAAGCGTCTGCTTCCTGGCTCTCATACGGAAATCCTTTAGTCTATGTGAAGGACATATACATTGGTGTCTTTATGGATGAAACCCGCTGAGGAATAGAGGGCGTTGGCAGCGATGCGGGAGGGTCGCGATGTGAGTTGCACTTGAACAGGGGCGTATTCCCGAAGCTGCGAAATGGCGTGTTCTATGAGTTTGCGTCCCAAATGTCTTCCTTGATATGATGGAGAAATAACAACGTCCTCTATACTGGCTTTTCTTCCTGTCGGCGAATGGAACAGGCAGATGGTGTAACAGCCTATGATTTCCTCCTTGTTTTTCAGGGCGAAAAGATGGGAGTTGCTGTCTTGGATGACATTGTCCAACTGTTCTTTGGTAAAAGGAATGTTCTTGTTAAGCACTTGCATGAGCAGTCTCAGTTGCTGGAAATGGTTTTCCGTGAAGTCTTTTATTTCTGAAATCTCCATGGTCTGGTTGTATCAATGCGGAAACAAAAGTAGTTATAGCAAAAATGATTTGCTTGATTTTTCGCATAAAATCCACCGAAAAAACTGTAATTTTGCGCATTGTACGGAAATATGAAATGTTTATGTGCGAGAAAAACGAAGAAAAAGACACCAAAAGAAGTCTCAATTTCATAGAGCAGATTGTTGAAAAGGATTTGGCAGAGGGGAAGAATGGCAAGCGTGTGCAGACGCGTTTCCCGCCAGAGCCTAACGGCTACCTCCATATCGGTCATGCCAAAGCGATATGTATGGATTTCGGCATAGCCCGGAAGTATGGCGGTGTCTGCAATCTTCGTTTCGATGATACCAATCCTACCAAGGAGAATATGGAGTATGTGGATGCCATCAAGGAGGATATCCAGTGGTTGGGCTTCCAGTGGGAGAATGTATATTACGCTTCCGATTATTTTCAGCAGCTGTGGGATTTTGCGGTAAGGCTGATCAAGGAGGGGAAAGCTTATGTTGATGAGCAGACCCCAGAGGAAATAGCTGCCCAGAAAGGCTCTCCTACAGTGCCGGGTACGCCCAGCCCTTATCGTGACCGCCCTGTTGAGGAGAATCTTGCGCTGTTTGAGAAAATGAACAGCGGGGAATTGGAAGAGGGTTCTATGGTTCTTCGTGCCAAGATAGACATGGCAAGTTCCAATATGCACTTCCGCGACCCGTTGATATATCGCATAGTCAAGACACCACATCACCGTACCGGGGATAAATGGAAGGCATATCCTTTATACGACTTCGCTCATGGGCAGAGCGATTTCTTCGAGGGAGTGACCCATTCCATTTGTACACTGGAGTTCGTTCCCCATCGTCCGTTGTACGATCTCTTTATAGACTGGTTGAAAAACGGGGAGGACTTGGACGACAACCGCCCCCGGCAGTATGAGTTCAACAAGTTGAACTTGAACTATACCCTGTTGAGCAAGCGTAATCTGCTGGCTTTGGTGAAGGAGGGGCTTGTTTCAGGTTGGGATGACCCTCGTATGCCGACCATCTGCGGCTATCGCAGACGCGGCTATACCCCGGAATCTATCAAATTGTTCGTGGATCGCATCGGTTATACCCTATATGACGCTTTGAATGACATGGCTTTGATGGAGTCCGCTGTGCGTGAGGACTTGAACAAACGGGCTACCAGAGTGGCTGCTGTCATTAATCCTGTCAAATTGGTGGTGACTAATTATCCTGAGGGCAAGACTGAGGAACTGGTCGCAATAAATAACCCGGAGAATGAGGAGGAGGGAACTCATCAGATTACCTTTAGTCGTGAGATTTGGATAGAGCGTGAGGATTTTATGGAGGATGCTCCCAAGAAATATTTCCGCCTTACTCCTGGAAAGGAAGTGCGTCTAAAGAACGCTTACATTGTGACTTGTACGGGTTGTAAGAAAGATGCGGCGGGGAATGTGGAGGAAGTGTAC
>CAVEJA010000152.1:3458-5079 GCA_963615745.1 Duodenibacillus sp. | reverse complement strand
TCCTTGGATGGGGTCAGTCCCAGTGTTACCAGTTTGTCGTCTGCCAGATAGTACAGGGCGAACAGGTCGGCGCGGCCTTCCTCTATGGTAGATCCGTATGCTTTCAGCGTGTCATCGGAAACTCCCGGCAACAGTTTGCCGCTGCCGTGTCCCAGACATTCGTGCAGGTCGGTGTGCAAATCATCACATATATCACCGTATTTGTCAATCAGCTCTTTCGTGTCCTTGCCGTAAACGAACTCTTCCTCGAATCCGTTGCCGTGGGCTGCTTTGTTGTAAGCGTCGGTGAGGTTTCCTATGGTCACGCTTTTTGAGCCGTATTCTTTCCTGATCCAGTTGGAATTCGGAAGATTGATGCCGATGGCGGTGGAGGGATAGAGCGAGCCTGCCAGTATTGTGGCGTTGATGACTTTGGCGGAGATACCCTTGCACTCGGATTTCTTGAAGCGCGCGTCTACGGGAGAATGGTCTTCAAACCACTGTGCGTTGCTGCTCAGTGTCTCTGTACGCGCTGTTGTCTCCAAATCTTTGAAATTGGCGAAAGCCTCCCAGCTTCCTCTCATTCCCAGGGGGTCACCGTAGACTTCGATGAAACCGTTGGTGAAGTCGATGAGATCGTTGGTGTTTTTCACCCAGAGAATGCTGTAATTGTCAAAGTCCTTCAAGTCCCCGGACACATAGAAGTCTATCAGCTTCCTGATGACAGCGGCTTGTTCCTCGCTTTCCGCGAAAGGAATGGCTTTTTGGAGGTAGAAGACAATCTTGGAGATGGCGGCACCGTACATGCCTGTGGTGGTCCATTTGCGTTCTTCCAGCTTCCCGTTCTTCTTGATAAGTTTGCTGTTCAGCCCGAACATGACGGGTTTGTCCCCTCCTGTTTTCCGTATCTTCTCGTAGAAGTCCTCCACTTCTTTCTGTGTGATACCCTCACCGTAGAAATTCTCTGCGGAAGTCTTGATGAGGTCTTCTCCGTCTTTCTGATTGACCCTCATCGGATAGACCTTGGGGTCGAAAATCACGGGGAATATCTCGTCGCAGAACTCGTCTAAAGTCTGCCCGTCTTGCAGGGGGAGTTTTTTCCTGTCCACACTGTACAGGGCGTTCTTGAGGAACTGCTGTGAGAAAGCGGGAACGAATTTCTCACAACCGTAGTGGTGATGGATTCCGTTGCTGAACCATACCTTTTTCAAGTATTCGGTCATGCCCTTGAAATCCTCCGAGTTCCGGTTTCCTTTGAAGTCTGTATAGACTGTCTCCAGCATTTTGCGGATGCGCAGATTGTACGCACCGTTCTGGTCAAACAGGATATCCCGTCCATACAGGGCGGATTCGGACAGATAGTAAATAAGGGTCTTCTGTTTCAATGTCAGTTTTTCAAAGCCCTGGACTTTGTAGCGCAACATCTGAATGTCGGCGAATTTCTCATCAGTGTATTTGAAGTCGTCCGTGTCGGCGGTGGCGGATGAGAATGCTAAAGTGCATGACATGATGGTGTAAAGAATTTTTTTATGATTCATTATTTCGTAATTTTCTTCTGTTGGAACTTGGAAACACGGAAAATGGGGGAGAAGAGCCTCCTCCCCATATCCTCAAACAAAGTTACTTTTTTATCGTATATCCC
>CAVEJA010000152.1:0-3448 GCA_963615745.1 Duodenibacillus sp. | reverse complement strand
CCCACAAATTCAGAGGGGATAATTTGCGTGTGACCAAGGCTTTTGTCCTGTAACATCCGACATGGCGGACATCGTGCGGGAAATCGTCATTTGAACTTTGCATCCCGTATGGTCTCCAAAGGGGATGTGGAAAGAATGGGACAGGGGAATTTATATCTTGTCCCCGTAGCAGAGGTCTCCCGCATCTCCCAGTCCCGGAACGATATACTTGTGTTCGTTGAGAATGGGGTCGATGGCGGCACACCAGATGGTGGTTTTCTCTTCGGGGAACAGCTCTTTGACATGTTGGATGGCTTGTTCCGTTGCGATGACGCAGGCGATGTGGATATGTCTCGGACTGCCTTTTGTAAGGAATGCTTTGACACCCAGCTCCATGCTTTCGCCCGTGGCGAGCATGGGGTCTGCGATGATAAGGGTCTTGTTGTCCATGCTCGGAGATGCCAGATACTCCACATGGACGGCGATGGAGGAGTGTACCTCGTCGGTGTATTCCCTGTATGCGCTCACAAAGGCCGCGCCGGCTTTGTCGAAAATGTTGAGAAAACCTTGGTGGAAAGGAAGTCCTGCCCGGAAGATTGTGCCTAACACGATGTCTTCATCGGGTACGCTCGTCTCTGCCGTTCCCAAAACTGTCTCCACGTTTTTCTTCTTGTATCGGAAGGTGCGGCTGATTTCGTAAGCCATCAGTTCGCCGATACGCTGCATGTTTGTGCGGAACAGAAGACGGTTTCGCTGGTAGTCCTTGTCGCGTATTTCCGCCAGATATTGATTTAATATGGTTTGCTCGGTATTGAAATTGATAACGTTCATTTGTCAGAATGGTTTGTTTGTGCAAACTTAGGCAAAAAAATCCAATACTTGTCTTTGGACTGGCTTTATTTTCCTTTGCGGGATATGCCGGTTTTCGCAAAGGATTGATGTCTTGCTTTTTCCGTAAAAAGGTCTGAGTAAGGTGGGGCGGCAGATGCCGCTGCGGGGAAAAGAACCGGGGGACTTGAAGTTCCCTATATATATTATGGTATAGGCCCCGGTTGTCTGCGGGCTTTTGGATTGGTCGGGGTGGGAGAGGAATGGAGGAAAACCAGAGCCGGGGGTGTGCGAATGTGGAATGTCAAAAAGACAGACGACACACAGCGTCTTTATTGGCACGCTTTTTGTTTTTACCGATAGTGGGTCTTGACACCAACAAGACACCAAGAAAAGGAACGTGTAACAAAAAAATTAATAACACTATTATGAACATTAAACCATTAGCAGACAGAGTTCTGATTTCTCCGGCAAAGGCTGAGGAGAAGACCGTTGGCGGTATTATTATTCCTGACACAGCGAAAGAAAAACCATTGCGTGGTACGGTGGTCGCTGTAGGCGAAGGAAAGAGTGACGAGAAGATGATTCTCAAAGAGGGCGATGAGGTTCTCTATGGGAAATACGCTGGTACAGAGTTGGAATTTGACGGTGTGAAATATCTGATTATGCGCCAGAGCGATGTTGTGGCAGTGTTGAAATAATATTATTTGTAGAATCTATAAAACAGAAATATCATGGCAAAAGAAGTAAAATATGATGTTGATGCCCGCAAAAAGCTTGCGGCTGGTGCAGATGCTTTGGCAAACGCAGTGAAAGTAACCCTCGGTCCGAAAGGCCGCAATGTGGTTATCGACAAGAAATTCGGTGCTCCGAAAATCACCAAGGACGGTGTTACCGTTGCCAAGGAGATTGAACTGGAGGACGCTTTCGAGAATGCAGGCGCACAGTTGCTGAAGAGCGTTGCCAGCAAGACTGGCGATGATGCGGGTGATGGTACGACAACGGCTACCGTGTTGGCTCAGTCTATTCTTCACGAAGGTATGAAGAACGTAGCGGCTGGTGCTAATCCTTTGGATGTAAAACGCGGTATAGACAAGGCTGTTGCCAAGGTTGTAGAGGAAATCAAGGCTCAGGCAGAGACTATCGACGGAGACTATGACAAGGTAGAGCAGGTAGCTACGATTTCCGCCAACAATGACCCGGAAATCGGTAAGCTGATTGCCGATGGTATGCGTGCCGTTTCCGTGAATGGTGTAATCACCGTAGAGGACGGAAAAACCAGCGAGACTGTTCTGAAGACCGTAGAGGGAATGCAGTTCGACCGTGGTTATCTGTCTCCTTACTTCATTACCGATGCGGAAAAGATGGAGTGCGTGATGGAGAAACCTCTTATCTTGATTTACGACAAGAAGATTTCCAACCTGAAAGACTTCCTCCCTGTTCTCGAACCGGCTGCACAGAGCGGTCGTCCCTTGCTCGTGATTGCCGAGGATGTGGATTCAGAGGCTTTGACTACCCTGATTGTAAACCGTCTGCGCGGACAGCTGAAGATCTGCGCTGTGAAAGCTCCTGGTTTCGGAGACCGTCGCAAAGCCATGTTGGAGGATATAGCTATCCTGACTGGCGGTATCGTGGTCAGCGAGGAGAAAGGTATCAAGCTGGAACAGGCTACAATGGAGATGCTGGGTTCTTGCGAGAAAGTTACCATCAACAAGGATACGACCATTATCGTGAACGGTTCTGGTGACACAGAGGCTATTCAGAACCGCATAGGTCAGATAAAGAACGAGATTGCCAATACCACTTCTTCCTACGACAAGGAGAAACTGGAGGAGCGTCTTGCCAAACTGTCAGGCGGTGTGTGCGTACTTGAGGTAGGTGCCGTGTCCGAGGCAGAGCAGAAAGAGAAGAAAGACCGTTGCGATGACGCGCTTTGCGCAACACGTGCAGCCATAGAGGAAGGTATCGTCACGGGTGGTGGCGTAGCCTATATCCGCGCCCAGAAAGCGTTGGACAACCTGAAAGGCGAGAACGATGACGAGACTACGGGTATCAATATCATTCGTAGGGCTATCGAAGAGCCTTTGCGCCAAATCTGTTTCAACGCAGGACTGGAAGGTGCGGTCATTGTAAACAAAGTCCGTGAGGCAAAAGGCAATGACGGTTTCAACGCCAAGAAAGAGACTTTCGAGGATTTGCGCAAGGCTGGTGTGGTAGATCCTGCCAAGGTGACACGTGTGGCATTGGAGAATGCGGCTTCTGTTGCCGGTATGTTCCTCACCACAGAGTGTGTTATCTGCGACAAGAAGGAGGAAAAACCTGAAATGCCGGCTCAGCCAATGGGCGGTGGCATGATGTAATTCCGACTTCGGAAATTCATAAAAGAGCAGGGTGGCTTGGAAAAGCCACCCTGTTTTGTGTTTAAATCCGTCTTGTCGGTAGGATGTAGCCGCTATCAGAACGGGTTAGATGCGTTTTCCCCTTTTATGAAAAGACGGGTGAACTCCTGCTCGAAATTGGGCGTGAGAATCCCTTTCCCGATATTTGCCTTGATTTCTTCCATCGTCCAGAAACGCCCTCCCGCCAGTTCCGTAGGGTCGGGGGATATGATTCCGTCGTATACGGTGGAGAAGACATATAC
>CAVEJA010000151.1:0-3856 GCA_963615745.1 Duodenibacillus sp. | reverse complement strand
CCCTCAAGGCGGTAGAGGACGGAACACGTGTAGGAAACGACTTTTTAGGATGGGTAAGCCTCCCCTCCTCCATCACTGCCGACTTTCTTCACGACATCAAGGAGACAGCCAACGTACTGCGTGCGAACTGCCAGGTTATCGTAGTGGCAGGTATCGGTGGCAGTTATCTGGGTTCCCGTGCCGTAATAGAGGCTTTGAGCAACAGTTTCCAATGGTTGAAACATTCCGAAGAGAATCCTACCATTCTCTTTGCCGGCAACAACATTGGCGAGGACTACCTTGCTGAATTGTCCGAATACCTGAAAGACAAGACATTTGGTGTGATCAACATATCCAAATCAGGCACAACGACGGAAACTGCGCTGGCATTCCGTCTTCTTCGCAAGCAGTGCGAGGATCAGCGTGGCAAGGAGATGGCACGCAAGGTTATTGTCGCCATTACCGATGCCAGGAAGGGTGCGGCACGCCAATGTGCGGATCAAGAGGGTTACAAGAGCTTTGTCATCCCCAACAACGTAGGCGGCCGCTTCTCTGTTCTCACCCCGGTAGGTCTTCTTCCTATCGCTTGCGCGGGATTCGATATCGAGCAACTCGTTGCCGGAGCTATGAGTATGGAGGAGGCAACTTCCAGCCAAATCAGCTTCGACCAGAACATCAGCGCGCAGTATGCCGCCATCCGCAATGCCTTGTACATGGGTTTGGGAAAGAAAATCGAGATTTTGGCGAATTTCCAGCCCAAGCTCCACTTCATGGCGGAATGGTGGAAACAGCTTTATGGCGAGAGCGAGGGCAAGGACAAGAAAGGAATCTTCCCCGCATCTGTGGATTTCACCACCGATCTCCATTCTATGGGGCAGTGGATTCAGGACGGTGAGAGAAGCATTTTCGAGACCGTAATCAGCGTGGAAAAAGCCCGGCACACCGTTCTTTTCCCGCATGACGACGAGAATCTGGACGGTTTGAACTTCTTGGAGGGCAAACGTGTGGACGAGGTAAACAAGATGGCGGAGCTCGGAACCCAGCTGGCACATGTGGACGGAGGCGTTCCCAATATCCGTCTGACCGTTCCGGAAATCAGCGAGTACTATTTGGGACAACTCATCTATTTCTTTGAGAAGGCCTGCGGCATCAGCGGATATATTCTGGAAGTCAATCCTTTCAACCAACCGGGAGTGGAGGCTTACAAAAAGAACATGTTCGCCCTGCTCAACAAGCCCGGTTACGAGGAGGAAAGCAAAGCCATACAAAAAAGATTAGCCGATACGAAATGATTGAAAACCAGGTATCACATTATTTGAAAGAGAACGGCTTTGACGCAATCCGCCTCAAGGCCGTTCTCTTCGACATGGATGGCGTTCTCTTTGACTCCATGCCGACCCATGCGAAAGCCTGGATGGACGCTTCCAAAAAGTATAATTTGGAACTGTCCGAGCTGGAATGTTACGAACATGAGGGGAGAACGGCGAAATCCACGCTCGACATGCTGTTCATGAGAAAAGACTTGCGCCATGTCACAGACAAGGAAGTAGAGGAAATCTACCAGTATAAAATAGAGCGGTACAACTGCTACAACATCGAAACCAGACCTATACAAGGTGCGGCGGAGCTGTTGCAGAAAGTCAGAGAGGACGGTTTGCAGACCATTCTGGTGACAGGGAGCGGACAAACCACCCTTATGAACAGGCTGCAACGCTTTTTCCCCGACATATTCCACCGGGACACCATGGTCACGAGCCGGGATGTCACCCAGGGAAAGCCCAGCCCCGAACCCTATCTGAAAGCATTGGAACTGGCGCATGTGAAGCCGTGGGAGGCCATCGTGGTGGAAAACGCTCCTTTAGGCATCGAAGCCGGGGTCAAAGCACGGGTTTTTACTATCGCCTTGAACACCGGTCCCCTGAACGACAGCGTTCTGCAGGCGCAGCATCCCAACCTTCTGTTCCACTCCATGGCGGAATTCTGCAATCTTTGGGACGAATTGAAGAAAGACTTGCTTTAACCGGCAGGTCTTTTTCTTTGCATTTATAATATGCAAGTAGGTATATTTGCATATATTTGTACGGAAAATACATTGTGAAAACATTGAACACTTATATTTATGATTAGAAAAATACTGATTGCCAATCGCGGAGAGATAGCCATCCGTGTCATGCGTGCCTGTTACGAGATGGGCATCCGGTCTGTGGCGGTGTACAGCGAGGCGGACAGAACAAGCAGCCATGTACTTTATGCCAACGAGGCGGAGTGCATCGGCCCCGCACCTTCCAATGAGAGTTACCTGTGTATCGAGAACATCATCAGCGCGGCAAAAAAGCACAAGGCGGATGCCATACATCCCGGTTACGGATTTCTCAGCGAGAATGCCGTGTTTGCCCGCCGCTGCGAGGAGGAGGGAATCATCTTTATCGGTCCAAAACCCCAAACCATGATTGACATGGGCGACAAGATACAGGCGCGGCTTCACATGATTGCCGCGGGCGTGCCCGTCGTTCCGGGAACTCAGGAGCAGTTGAACTCGGCGGAAGAAGCCGTAGGTGTCTGCAAGGCGATCGGATTGCCCGTCATGATAAAGGCGTCTATGGGCGGCGGTGGAAAGGGAATGCGCCTCGTACACCGTGCCGAGGACATAGTGGAGATGTACAATGCGGCGAAGAGCGAGGCCCTCGCCGGGTTTGGAGACGACACGGTCTATATTGAGAAATATCTGGAAGAGCCCCACCATATCGAATTTCAGATTCTGGCGGATCAGTTCGGGAATGTCATCCACCTTTACGACAGGGAATGTTCCGTACAACGCCGCCATCAGAAAGTGGTGGAGGAAAGTCCATCCCCTTTTATCGATGACGATTTGAGGGAGAAAATGGGACAGGCAGCCATTGCCGCCGCCAAAGCCGTAGGCTATATCGGGGCGGGGACTATCGAGTTCCTTGTGGACAAGCATAAGAACTTTTACTTTCTGGAGATGAACACCCGTCTCCAGGTGGAGCACCCCATCACGGAGGAGGTCATAGGACTGGACTTGGTCAAACAGCAGATATACATTGCCGACAAGCAGAAACTGGAGATCCGGCAGGAGAATGTCAAGCAAAGAGGCCACGCCATCGAATGTCGTATATGCGCCGAGGACACCGACAACAATTTCCGTCCGGCACCGGGCATCATCCGGCAGCTTGTCGAGCCTCACGGTCCGGGCATCCGCATCGACTCCGCCGTATATGCCGGATATGAGATTCCCATGTATTACGACCCCATGATTGGAAAACTCATTGTCTGGGCGACCAACAGGAAGTATGCGATTGAGCGTATGAGGCGTGCTTTGTACGAGTACAAGGTGACGGGACTGGTCACCAACATCCGCTATCTGCGCAGAATCATAGACGTACCCCAGTTCAAGGAAGGCGTTTACGACACTTCCTTCATTGAGACGAACCAGGAACGCCTGCGCCCGCGCCCCGGATTCAAGAACGATTCCGAGGACATGGCCATCATAGCGAGCTATATCGACTATCTGATGAACTACGACGAGAACACGAATGTGGAGCCGGAGAACTCCTCCACCCTTAACAGATGGCGTTCTTTCGGACTTCAGAAAGGTGTTTTGAGAGTGTAATATATTTTTGAAAACCCATTCACAAACCATTTTCACATGGAAATACAAATAGGAAACCGGCTGGCGGAGGTGACTTTGCTGAACAAGGACGGGAACAAAGTGGATATAGAGATAGACGGAAAGGTCTACAAGGTGGACATCTCCATGTTCCCCAACGGACAAGTCTCCATACTTAACAACGGCATATCCTACAACGCCACACTCGTAAAGAGCGAGAACGGAAAGCATTACCGCATAGGTCTCAAC
>CAVEJA010000150.1:0-4459 GCA_963615745.1 Duodenibacillus sp. | reverse complement strand
CCCTTGGATAGAGGAACACGGCTTTGATAAAGAAATATTTATTGGCAAAGAACTTGCATCTTGTATAAATGCAGATAAGAAGTTGGCTTTTTTGACAGGACTTCTTGATGAAAACCAACTAAACAGCTACACAACTTGGTTAAAGTCTATAGAATAGAACATTCACATATTCCACCGAGTTCGTTATTTGGGCGAGGAAGGTCGGAGACTTTATACCTATAAAGAAACCTGTAAGCGCAAACCTAAGGTCAGGCGGTTACTCGTTCTTCACTTTCCCTACGCTATCAGCATGACAACAACATAGCAGCATACGAAGAAACCGAGGCAGAAGAAGACACCGACAAACCATTGGGCGTAGCGACCGAGATAGACACCATCGTATTCCTTGTAACGTTCACAGACTTTCTTCCTCTCTTCCCCTTAGTTCGGAAAGGCGTTGTAAATACAAGGAAAACAGTTCAATAACGACAAACAAAACAGGAACAAGCGTCCATCTCTTATGTTTTTTTGTCATATAAGCCCAAAAGCACAGAGAAACCTACTGTTGTCCGCCTTTCCATTTATAGAACCACAGCACTCCGGCAACCACAGAAGCCAGTCCTATGGCATAGGACAAGGCAGTTGAAAGGGTGAATCCCTCTGGAGCGACACATATATATGTGGTGCAGACACAAGTCATGAACAAAGCGGGAAATAGTGTGATGAAATAATTCTTACCCTGTTTCGCCAGCCAGACCGTAACAGCCCAAAGTGTAAACACTGACAATATCTGATTGAACCATGCTAAATAACGCCACAGGACATCAAATCTGACAAACAGCAGGAATATGGAAACGGCGAATATCGGCAGGGAAAGAAACAGACGCTTGAGTACTTTGTCCTGTTTGATATGCAGAAAATCCGCTGCAATCAGACGGGCGCACCTGAAAGCCGTATCTCCAGTGGTAATAGGAGCTGCCACCACACCCAAGATGGCGAGGACAGCCCCCGTCATTCCCAGCCAGCTATGGCATATCATGTCCACGACAACCGCCGGATTGGGAGCCGCGGTTCCGCCATTGGTCATCAATGCCCATAATTTCTGATACGGCGTGCCTGAATATTGAGTTATACTGTCCGCAAATTTGATTGCCGCGGCAGCCCAAATCAAAGCCACGATTCCTTCTATAATCATCGCCCCATAGAACACCACTCGTCCCAGGCTCTCATTCTTCAGACAGCGTACCATCATGGGGCTTTGAGTAGCGTGGAAACCACTCACCGCACCACAGGCGATAGTTATACACAAACCCGGGAACAAAGGTATGCTGGAACTCGGATGATGATTTGCAAACGCCGTGGTCACCTCCGGGATACTCCCCTTTTCAAAGAAGACACCCCACAACATACCCGCCGCCATGGCGAGCAAGGCAAACCCCAAAAGAGGATAAACACGCCCTATGAGCTTGTCTATCGGCAGTACCGTCGCCAATATATAATACAATAAGATGATTATCATCCAGAACAGAGAAGAACCGACGAACCCTCCGCCTGCTCCCGTTATGGATTCCAGCAGACCTGCCGGTGTCGTGACGAATACCGCCCCCACCAAAATCATCAGAACCAAGGCGAACAAACGCATGGCTATACGCGCCACATTACCCAGCTCGTCTCCAATAATCTCAGGAAGACTGGCACCGTTCCTTCTAAGAGATGCCATGGCAGCTACATAGTCATGAACAGCTCCGCCAAACACGCATCCCAGCACTATCCAGAAATAAGCGGCAGGACCAAACAAAATACCTTGTATCACTCCAAAGATTGGACCGATTCCCGCTATATTGAGAAACTGAATCAGCAAGACTTTCCATGTAGGCATGGGAATGAAGTCCACCCCGTCCTGATTCGCATAACAAGGAGTTACTTTCTGAGAATCCGGAGCAATGATTTTCTCCACGTATTTCCCATACAGGAAAAAGCCCAGCACCAAAGCTATCAACGCTATTACAAAAGAATACATTTACCTATTGTTTTTACAAATTGTGCAAAATTACTATTTTTCCATCTCTTCCCGGGAATTTTCTTTTGCCAAACCAATGAAAAAGAACGGAATCATACCATTGATATGACTCCGTTCCCTATATTCATCCGGTTTGATGCTTATGCCTCCTCTTCAGAAACCTCCTGCTGGCGATAGTTCGCCATGTCCTCGGGATTAACAGTCTCCACGAAGCCCGCATGCTTCTCCATCTCGGCAGCGGCGAAGTTCACATAAACCCTCGCGCTCTTGCCGAACAAAGTCGCATCCTTGCTCGCATCAGAAAGAATAAGGTGGCACATGATGATGTCGGCTGCCATCTCATACAAATGACGAGCCACGAAATCCTGATACTCCTGGTTCTTCAATCCGACCACCTTTTCCACACAGGCATTGTAACGCACGCCCATCTTGGCCACCTTGTCCTTCAAGGTCTGGAATTCGGAAGCCACAGCTTCCTGTTCCAACTCCGCAATATACTGGCCATAGAAGCCGTTGGTGACATAACGGATGGCAGCAACCACCTGCAACTGGGTAGTACCTTCGTAAATGCTGGTGATACGCGCGTCACGATACAGACGCTGGCAAGCATATTCCAACATGAAGCCTGAACCTCCATGAATCTGGATACAATCATAAGAATTCTGATTGCAGTACTCGGAATTCATACCTTTTGACAAAGGAGTAAACGCATCGGCGAGTTTGCTGTAAGTCTTCAACTCCTTGCGCTCCTCGGGTGTCAAGGTGCGCTCACGGGCAATGTCCTCCAACGCCTTATAGACATCCACAAAACGGGCGGTTGTGTAAAGCAGTGTACGACCCGCATCCAGTTTCGCCTTCATCAGAGCCAGCATATCATAAACGGCAGGGAAATTGATGATGGTCTTGCCAAACTGCTTGCGATCCTTCGCATAAGCCAGACCCTCGTTGTAAGCAGCCTGTGAGATACCCACGCTCTGAGCGGCAATACCCAGACGCGCGCCATTCATCAACGCCATCACATACTTGATCAATCCGAGCTTACGGCTTCCGCAAAGCTCCGCTTTCGCATTCTTGTAGACCAGCTCACAGGTAGGAGAACCGTGAATACCCAGCTTGTTCTCAATACGGCGCACATTGACACCGCCCTGGTTCTTGTCATAAATGAACATGGAAAGTCCACGACCATCATGAGTACCCTCTTCAGAACGAGCCAACACCAGGTGTATGTCTGAATCACCATTGGTGATAAACCGCTTGCAGCCGTTCAGCAACCAGCAGCCGTCTTTCTCGGAATAGGTGGCTTTCAGCATCACACTCTGAAGATCCGACCCCGCATCCGGCTCTGTCAAGTCCATTGACATGGTTTCTCCCTTGCAGACACGAGGCACATAACGCTGACGCTGATCCTCGTCTCCGAACTCATAGAGAGTCTCTATACAATCCTGCAAAGACCAGATATTTTCAAAACCCGCATCAGCCGTCGCTATCATTTCATTGATGGCGGTATATGGGGTACACGGAAAGTTCAAGCCGCCATAACGACGAGGCATTGTCACACCGTTCAATCCGGCCTTTACCGTGGTGTCCAGATTCTCGTATGTCTTGGAGGCATACTTCACTCTGCCATCCGCACAGTGAGGCCCTTCCGCATCCACATCCTCCGCATTGGGCGCAATGATGTTTGCAGAGATGTCGCCTGTAAGCTCCAACACCTTGTCGTAAGAGTCCAGAGCGTCCTCGAAGTTCTGGGGAGCATAATCATATTCGTCTTTATCTGCGTAGGAACGTTCCTTCAGTTCCACAATACGCTTCATCAAAGGATGACCAAGCTGAAACTTAATCTCAGGATGATCTGTATAGAAGTTTGCCATTTTTACTTAGAGTTTTTCTTATAATATTTAATCATCTTTGGTACTACTTCCTCCACAGTACCATTGATTATATAGTCAGCTATCGTATTGATAGGAGCATTCGGGTCGTTATTGACAGAAATGATGATGCCCGCATCCTGCATTCCTGAGATATGCTGGATCTGCCCGGAGATACCGCAAGCGATATACACCTTCGGACGGACAGTAACTCCCGTCTGTCCTATCTGACGGTCGTGGTCGGCAAAGCCCGCATCCACAGCCGCACGGCTGGCGCCCACCTCCGCATGGAGTTCTTTCGCCAGCTCGAACAACATGTCAAAACCCTCTTTGCTGCCCATTCCGTAACCTCCGGCAACAACGATGGAAGCCCCTTTCAGGTTGTGCTTCGCCTTTTCTATATGACGGTCAAGAACCTTTACCACATATTCTGTCGCAGGAACATATTTCGCCACATCGTGTTTTACCACCTCGCCCTGATAATGGGCATCGACAATCTCCTTTTTCATCACTCCCTCACGCACCGTAGCCATTTGAGGACGATGCTCGGGATTCACGATAGTTGCCACGATATTGCCTCCGAAAGCCGGGC
>CAVEJA010000149.1:0-4981 GCA_963615745.1 Duodenibacillus sp. | reverse complement strand
CATAGTCATACACTTCCAGCACATTCTTATAGGCAGGACGGATGATTCTCCTTCCTTCGAAGTTCAGTTCCTCTATACGATGCGCCATCCAACCCACAATGCGCGCCATGGCAAACATGGGTGTATATATCTCCACGGGGAGACCTATCATCTCATAGACAAAGCCTGAATAGAAGTCCACATTGCTGCATACAGGCTTCTTGCTTCTCTTATGGGCGGTCACACACTTTATTCCCTCCTGTTCCAGCAGACGGATGAAATTGTATTCCCTCACTTTGCCCTTCTCCCTTGCCAGTTCTCCGGCAAGTTTCTTCAATTCCACCGCACGCGGGTCACTTTTTGTATATACGGCATGACCGATTCCGTATATCAGTCCGCTCTTGTCATAGGCCTCCTTGTCCAACATTCTGTTCAGATAAGCGTCTATCTCCTCCACATCATCCCAATGCCTGATGGCTTTTTGCAAATGATGTATCATGTCTATTACCTTGATATTCGCCCCGCCATGCAGCGGTCCTTTCAGCGAGCCTATGCCCGCGGCGATGGAGGAATAGGTGTCCGTACGGGTGGAACTGGTCACTCTAACCGTGAAAGTGGAGTTGTTTCCACCTCCGTGTTCCGCCTGGATGATCAGCAGCAAGTCCAGCATCCGTGCCTCCAGCTCCGTATAATCCATCTTGAGCATATACAGAAAGTTCTCCGCAAGGGAGAGATTCTCCTTCGGATGACGGATATGGAGGGAGCGTCCCTGCTTGCTATGACGGTAAATATTGTAGGCGTAAGCCACTATCGTAGGGAATTTGGCTATCAGCTCTATCGCCTGGCGTACCAGATTCTCCTTTGACACATCATCCGGATTGGGGTCGAAAGTATACATCTCCAACACACTTCGAGCAAGGATGTTCATAATATTGCTTCCCTCCAAATCCACAATATGCACCAAAGTCTTGTGATCCAGAGGCATGTTCTCGTTTATCAACTGGCGGAAAACAGCCAGTTCCTCCTTGTCGGGCAGCTCGCCGGACAGAAGAAGATAGGCGATTTCCTCATATCCGAAACGTTTCTCCGCCAGCAAAGGAGAGACAAGGGCATCCAGTTCATAACCTCTATAAAAGAGTTTTCCCTCTATCGGGCAAAGCGTCCCGTCCTCGGACTTCTCATAACCGACCACATTTCCGATATTGGTCAAGCCGACCAGAACACCCGAGCCGTCCTCGTTGCGCAGCCCGCGCTTTACCCCGTATTTCGGAAACAGGGAATTGTCTATCTTGCACTGATTTTTTACAGCATCAGTAAGCTTGTATATCACATAATCTTTCTTCATTTCGTTTCTCTCAAATTATAATTCCGCTTTCAATCTCTCACCGAATTCCTTTGTCCCTACCGGCTGCGCGTTCTCCATGAATCTTGCCAAATCCGCTGTCGCCACCCCGGTAACGAACAGGCGTTCCATGGCCTCCGTAATCAGCAAGCCCGCTTCTTTCCATCCCATATACTCCAGCATCATGACTGCGGACAGAATGATGGAACACGGATTCACCACGTTCTTCCCCGCTATGTCCGGGGCAACGCCATGAGTGGCCTCGAAGATGGCGCACCCGGTCTGGTAGTTGATATTTGCCCCCGGAGCGATACCGATGCCTCCCACCATAGCCGCCAGCTGGTCACTCACATAGTCACCATTCAGATTCATGGTCGCTATCACCGAATACTCCTGCGGTTTTATCAAGGTATTCTGCAAAAAGGCATCACAGATACAGTCCTTGACCACCAGTTTTCCCGATTTCAAAGCATCCGCATACTCACGCTCCGCCAGCTCGTAGCCCCATTTCTTGAATCCGCCCTCTGTGAATTTCATGATATTACCCTTATGAACCAACGTGACACTGGGGCAGTTGTGTTCCAAAGCATACTCTATCGCACTGCGGACCAGTCGCTCCGAGCCCTCCTTGCTCACGGGTTTGACACCGAAGGAAGAGGTTTCGGGAAACCTGACCTTGGAAACGCCCATCTCATTATGGATAAACTCATAGAACCTCCTTGCCTGTTCCGTTCCTGCCTCCCACTCTATGCCCGCATATATGTCCTCCGTGTTCTCACGGAAAATACACATATTCACTTTCTCGGGGTGCTTGACAGGACTTTCCACTCCCTGAAACCATCTGACAGGACGCTGGCATACATATAAGTCCAATCCTTGCCGCAGAGCCACATTCAGGGAACGTATCCCTCCGCCGACGGGGGTCATCAAAGGGCCTTTTATCCCCACGAGATATTCTTTGAAAGCCTGTAAGGTATCATCGGGAAGCCACTGCCCCGTCTTCTCATACGCCTTTCCTCCGGCAAGAACCTCTTTCCACTCAATTCTCCGTTTGTTCTGATAAGCTTTTTCCACAGCGGCATCAACCACCATCTGGCATACGGGAGTAATCTCCGCCCCTACGCCATCACCTTCTATATAAGGAATCGTCACCACATCCGGCACGATCAGTTTTCCATTTTCCTTTGTTATCCTCATGACTTTACTTATTTACCTCTTTTTTCTCTTCCTGTTTCTTCAAGTAATTCAACGCGCTCCCTGCCTTATACCAGGCTATTTGCTTCTCATCATAAGTATGCACAGCCGTGAAACAGTCTGTGGAGCCGTCCTGATGCCTGACCTCGACTGTGAATTTGCTGCCGGGGGCAAACGAAGACAGCCCCTTTACGGTCAGAATATCCTTTTCCTGGATATTGTCATAGTCGTCCTTGTTCTCGAAAGTAAGTGCCAGCATGCCCTGCTTCTTCAAATTCGTCTCATGAATACGGGCGAAACTCTTTGCCAGCACCACTTTCACGTTCAGGAAACGGGGTTCCATCGCGGCATGCTCGCGGGACGAGCCTTCTCCGTAGTTGTCCTCTGCCACGACAATGCTGTCCATGCCCTCCTTTTTATAAGACTTGGCAACCGCACTCACCGCCCCGTATTCTCCAGTCAAAGCATTCCACACCTCGTTCGCCTTGTCATTGAAAGCGTTCACCGCCCCCATCAGCATATTGTCCGAGATATTCTCCAGATGTCCCCGGAAACGCAGCCATGCTCCTGCCATGGATATATGGTCTGTCGTACACTTTCCTTTGACCTTTATCAGCAGTTTCATGTTCTCCAGCTCCTTTCCGTCCCAAGGATCGAAAGGCTGAAGCCGCTGGATGCGCTGGCTGTCGGGACTGATTTTCACATCCACATCACGATTTCCCTGGTCGGGAGCGATGAATCCGCCTTTCTCAAACTTAAATCCCTGTCGGGGAAAGACATTCCCCTGCGGTATATCCAGCCTCACTTCTTCTCCCAGCAAATTTGTCACGGTGTCGGAAGACGGATCAAAGTCCAGTCTTCCCGCTATTGCCAGAGCCACCGCTATCACAGGAGAGGATATAAAAGCATAAGTATTCGGATTCCCGTCCGCCCTGCGTTTGAAATTCCTGTTGAAAGTTGTCACTATCGTATTAGGCAGAGCCTTGTCCGCCCCCTCCCTGTCCCACTGACCGATACAAGGACCGCAGGCATTTGTCATAATGACCGCCCCTACGGCTCGAAGCTCGTCCAGCAGTCCATCCCTCTCAGCGGTCTGTTTCACCTGTTCCGAACCGGGACATACTATCAGTTGGGACTTCGCTTTCAGATGCTTCCCTATGGCATTCCGTGCCACGGAAGCCGCCATACTCAAGTCCTCATACGAGGAATTGGTGCAGCTGCCTATCAGAACCGCCTCGACTTTTGCCGGGAATTCCCCTGTCTGCAATCTGTCTTTCATCCCGGTCAAAGTAGTGGCGGCATCTGGTGTGAAAGGCCCATTCAAGTGGGGTTCTATCGAGGACAGATCTATCTCTATCACTTTGTCATAATACAAATCCGGATTCAGCAACACCTCGGAATCGGCTTTCAGCTCGTCCTTTGCCTGGTCTGCCAAGTCCGCCCATTCCTTTCGTCCCGTCTCTATCAGGTACTGACGGGTGTTGTCATCGTAAGCGAACAGCGAGCAAGTGGCTCCCAGCTCCGCCCCCATATTGCATATCGTGGCTCTTCCTGTCGCCGAAATGCTTTCCACGCCAGAGCCGAAATACTCAAAGACGGCATTCGTACCGCCTTTTACCGTCAGTCTCCCCAGCAAATTCAGTATGACATCTTTCGGCGAAGCCCATGCGCTCAGTCTTCCCACAAGTCTCACACCATATATTTTCGGCATTTTCAACTGCCACGGCTCTCCTGTAAGCACATCCACAGCATCCGCGCCGCCTACTCCCACAGCCATCATCCCCAAGCCGCCCGCATTGGGAGTGTGCGAATCCGTCCCGACCATCATCCCGCCGGGGAAGGCATAATTCTCCAGAACAATCTGGTGAATGATTCCAGCCCCTGGTTTCCAAAAGCCTATCCCGTATTTGGCGGCTACCGTCTGGAGAAACTGATATACCTCCTCGTTCTGTTTCAAAGCACCCTGCAAATCCTCCGTCGAGCCATTGCGGGCTTTTATCAAGTGGTCACAGTGGATTGTTGCGGGAACTGCCACTTCCCTTTTCCCCGCATTCATAAACTGAAGCATCGCCATTTGAGCGGTAGCATCCTGCATCGCCACTCTGTCAGGGCGCAAATCCACATAGTCCTCTCCCCGCTTCGCATCCAAGGCGGGACGGTATTCGTATTGGTGGGATAAAATTATCTTCTCGGTAAATGTCAGCGGTCTTTTAAGACCCGTCCGCACTTCCTTAACTCTGGACAAAAAGTCTGAATAAAAATTCTTCATACAAGCAATCACTGTTATTGGATTCCGATTCTAAATCTCATTACAAAGATACTGCTTTCCTCTCTTTGGCAAGTCTGCATCGTCGGACTTTATATTCTAATATTATTGTTTTCTGAATACATTTATCATATTCTGTCACTTTGATTCGGAAGTTTCTTTGTTTTGCAAGGTAAAAACGACAATATCGCATCCCCGTC
>CAVEJA010000148.1:10562-11155 GCA_963615745.1 Duodenibacillus sp. | reverse complement strand
GCAATATTGTATTCATTCTAAAAGCCCATTTACAGGATGCGGGTCTTCCTTTATCCTCAATTGGAAGACCCTGTCCAGTTTATTATGATTCCATTTCAAACACAGAAAATATGCGGCGAATATCATCAGCAATGTCACGACAGCAGCCACATCTCCCATTTTCATCATTCTGACCACTACGGGCAGCCATACCAACGCCACCAGCAACGGCACTCCGAAGACCATCGCAGCAGCGGTCATTCCCATGGATTTGCTGACACATACCGTCACTTGCTGATTCAAAGAAAAGGATTCCATAGATTCCCTCACAGAAATTTTCATGACCTTTTCCTTACACTCGGATGTAGGACACGCTTTCCTCATGCCACAAACGGCACAGGCTGATGCCTGCCTCACCCTGACATGAAGAAAGCCCTCTTCCTTTCCGACTACTGTACCCGTACATTCCATAGCAGCAAAGCGGCACATGCGCCACTGTTTCCGTGACTTGCGCCTATACAAAGTTAGGATAAAAAATCAAAAATCCCCAACAAACTCTCTTTTTTAGTTGCAGACATCCATTCTCCCGCCTCTATTCCAAGTCATGCCTCATC
>CAVEJA010000148.1:9883-10552 GCA_963615745.1 Duodenibacillus sp. | reverse complement strand
CGCCCATAATTGGCATACGGATATATGGATATTCCACCACGTGGAGTGAAGATTCCCGTTACCTCTATATACTTGGGGTCCATGAGTTTTATAAGGTCTTTCATTATCTTGTTCACACAATCCTCATGGAAATCTCCATGATTCCGGAAAGAGAACAGATACAATTTCAGGCTCTTGCTCTCCACCATTCTCTGGTCGGGGATGTAATTAATCCTTATCTCCGCAAAATCCGGCTGCCCTGTAATGGGACACAGGGATGTGAATTCCGGGCAGTTGAACCTCACCCAATAGTCATTCTCCGTATGTTTGTTTTGGAAACTCTCCAACAGCTCCGGGGCATAATCCGTCCTATACTGCGTTTTCGTCCCCAAGGCATGAAGCCCCTCGTTTTTTCTTTCCATCATATTATTATGTCTATTCTCCAAAGTAGATTGCAAAGATACGCTTTTCCCGGATGCCCCGCCATTCCTGCGGAACTTCTTCTACGAAACAAGCCACACGGCAGCAGCGGAACGCCTGTTTCTCAAAAAAAGACTTCCGTAATTTAAACCTTATATCTAATTTCGCATCTCACTAAAAGATCAAATAAAAAAAACGGATGAACAAAGTACTTATTTCCCTTTTCCTTTTTCTGACAGTATCGGCAAATATCCTCGCACAGGAATATAC
>CAVEJA010000148.1:0-9873 GCA_963615745.1 Duodenibacillus sp. | reverse complement strand
CCACCGCAGGAGTGCGCTTAATGAAATCAGACAGCAGTTTTGTAAACGGGGCAGTGGCTTCCTCAGACGGAAATTTCAATTTCAAAGTAAAGGAAAAGGGGAAATACATCCTTAAAATCTCCAGTATAGGCTATCTGGACAAGTACATCAATATCACGTTTGCGAAAAAGACATCCGCCGATTTGGGAAACATACCTCTTTCCGAGAACGACATTCTCCTGAAAGAAGCCACAATCACCTCCCATGCGGCAAAAGTCCAGACGAAAGAGGACACACTTGTTTACAACGCCAGCGCATACCGCACTCCCGACGGCTCCACTTTGGAGGCTTTGGTGGAGAAACTCCCTGGAGCGGAAGTGGAGGATGACGGTACTATCAAGATAAACGGGAAGACCGTCTCCCAGCTTCTCATTGACGGAAAGGACTTTTTCAAGGGGGACACCAAGATTGCCATGAAGAATCTCCCCGTAGATCTGGTAAACAATATCAAGTCTTACGAGAAGCAAAGCGACTATACCAAACAGACAGGCATTGACGACGGCAACGAGGAGACGGTGCTTGATGTCGGTCTGAAGAAGAAACTCAAGTCCAGCTGGATTTCCAACATCGACCTTGCGGCAGGAAACAAGAACCGCTATTCCAACCGTGCCTTCGTCTCCCGCTTCAATGACAACAGCCGTATAGCGGCTTTCGGGTCTATCAACAACGTAAACGACCGTGGGTTCTCCCGCTTCGGAGGAAGAGGGAGCGGACTTACCGCCACCCGGAACGCCGGAATAAGCGGGTTCTGGCACAATGACATGAAAGAGGACAGCGCGCGCTATTTCGAGATAGGGGGACAACTCCGCTTCTCCACCAGCAGCTCGGACAATCTCAGCCGCAGCAACTCGGAGACTTTCCTCTCCTCAGGGAGTTCCTTCGCCAACAGCAGCAGCCACTCTTTCGGCAAGAGCACCAGTGTCACCAGTTCCTTACAGTTGAAATGGAATCCCGACTCTGTCACATTCTTCGAGTTCCGTCCCAAGTACAGCCATTCCTCCTCCGACAGAAGCAGCAGCAGCCTTACGGCAACCTTCAACGCAGACCCCTATAACATCGGAATCAGTCCGCTGGACTCCGTTTTCATGGACACCGATCCTCTGGTTATCAGCCAGCAATTCAAGGCTATCACAGTCAATCGCAACAACCGCTCGTCTCTCTCCGACAGCAAAAGCGATAATTTCGGAGGGGAATTCAACCTCACACGGAGGCTGAACAAGAAAGGAAGAAGCATCACTTTAAGCGGTGAGGCGGAGTATACCACTTCCTCCAGCCACAGTTACAGCATCTCCGACATCTATTATTACCAGCGGGACAGCGATCCGCAGTCCTTCAACAACCAATACACCAACGCTCCCTCCAAGGCCTGGTCCTACAAAGGGGAGATCAGCTACTCCGAACCTCTCTGGAAGAACTGGTTCCTCCAGGGAAGCTATGAGTACAAATACAAGTATTCCGACAGGGAGCGCAATCTGTACCAGCTGGATTCCCTGACAGACTGGGGCATCGGAAACCTGCATCCCATAGGCTCTTTGCCCGATGGCGACCTCCTGCATACCGTACAGAACATGGAAAACAGCCAATACGCCACCTACAAAGACCACATTCATGAAGCCAACATCGGCATCCGTTACAGCACCAAGGAGCTGAACTTCCATGCAGGAGTGCGCCTGCAACCCCAGAACACCCAGCTGTCCTATAAAAAAGCGGCATTGGACACCACCATCACCCGGAACGTGTTCAATATCGCCCCCGACTTGCGCCTGCGTTACCGCATAGACAAGTTCACCCGTCTGGACTTCCGTTACAGGGGTTCTTCCTCCCAGCCCTCCATGACCGACCTCCTGGATGTCACGGACAACAGCGACCCCCTGAACATCTCCTCTGGAAATCCGGGATTGAAGCCCTCATGGACAAACAGAATGGAGCTGAATTTCAACTCCTTCTCCGAGAAGAAGCAAAGCAGTATCTTCTCCTCCATCAACTTCGAGCAGACTTCCAACAATATCAGCAACGCTGTCATCTATGACCCCACCACCGGTGTGCGCACCACACGCCCCGAAAACATCAACGGCGACTGGCAGATAAGATCCTTCGTAGGCTATAACATGGGATTCGGCAAGGAAAAAGCCTTCACTTTCGAGACGGCGACCTTCTTCTCATACGCCAACAACGTGGGCTTCATCAGCCTGAACAACAGCAACAGCCAGAAGAACACCGTCACCACCCTGCGCCTTAACGAAAGCCTGGGGCTGACATACCGATGGGATCTGTTCGAATTTGGAGTGACCGGGCGTGTCAATTACCAGAAATCAAAGAGCGAGTTGCAGTCCCGTTCCAACATGGAGGTTTTCCGTTTTGACTACGGACCCAACCTGCAATACACCACTCCGTGGAAAACAAGCATCTCTTCCTCGCTCCTCATGAACAGCCGCAGAGGTTACAGCGACGAGAGTATGAACACCAACGAGTTGATTTGGAACGTCCAACTGTCCCAGACCATGCTCAAAAACGCCCTTACCCTCAGTGTCCAGGCCTATGACCTGCTCCACCAGCAGAGCAATGTCAGCCGCACCATTAACGCACAAATGCGACAGGACAGCTGGAACAACTCCATCAACAGCTATTTCATGGTTCACCTCATCTACCGCCTGAACATCTTCAACGGCAAGGCAGCCAAACGTGAGGACGGAAGAAGAGGGCCGGAAGGACCGGGCATGGGCGGGCCAAGAGGCGGCACAAGACCTATGAGGTCAAGATGATACCAACCCCTTATCTATTGCTCTCTCTTCCATCATTCCTGTTGCCCTTTCGTAACTCACCGTTTTAGCCCTCCTAACTCGCGGAGTTACGAGTGTTAAACAGGGCTTTTTCGAAGCATAAAACGCGGAGTTACGAGTGCTAAATCGCGGAGTTAGTTTTCCCCTATCCAGAGTAGGCTGTATCCAACATCCGGAATCCATGTCGTACAGAGTTTTATTCCGCCTTGGAGATAACTGTCATTCTGCCGGGGATTTCCCCAACAAAATCTCCTGCGGATAGACAATATCCTCTAAAAACAGACCTTGGGCAGGGACGGAATCCCCTGCGTGAGAACGGTTGCCGCTCTTTATAATGTCCTCAAACTGGGAAAGGGTTGTCTTTCCACGACCCACCTCCAGCAGCGTACCGACAATCGCACGCACCATATTGCGCAGGAAACGATCCGCACGCACCTCGAAATAGTACAATCCCTCCTCTTGTCTGTACCAACGGGCGGTAGAAATGTGGCAGATATTCGTCTTGTTGTCCGAGTGCGCCTTGCAGAAACACCCGAAATCGGTATAATCCAACAACAAAGCCGCCGCCTCGTTCATCTTGTCAAAGTCAAGCGTGTAATACAACCGGGTGGCATAGCGGCTGTAAAAAGGGCTTTTGGACAAAGTCACATAGTAGCGATACATACGGGAAATGGCACTGAAACGGGCGTGCGCCTCGGGAGAGACCGGGATGATTCTGTACACCGCAATATCAGAAGGAAGGAGACAATTCAATTTGAAAGCCACTTTCTCCACCTCCATCTCCGTGTCGGTCTCATAATGGGCAACCATCATGCGGGCGTGAACCCCCGCATCCGTCCTGCCCGCACCCACGACGGAAGTCTTCCGCCTCAGGACAAGAGACAAAGCCTCCTCCAGTTTCTGCTGCACGCTGACGGCATCCGGCTGGTACTGCCAGCCGTGGTAACCGGTGCCATCATAGGAGAAATAGATAAAATACCGCCGCATTGCCGCTTATCTTGCCGTTATATGGAAACATCCCTGACGCACCTCGTACTTCACATAACACAGCCCCAGCTCACGCTTATCCCGAAGAACCTCGCTCAAAACCCATTTCAACGTATCGTCACTCGTCTGGCGGACAGGGGCGGCATCCGGGTCTTGAACAGGATGATACTTGGAATAGCTGATGTCAAACGCCGTTCCCCTGCAATGGCAGCTCCTGTCCGTGGCGTTGGCATTGCGTTTTCTCAACTGCGCCACATCCTCCTCAGACCGGGTCATGGAGGTAACGATAATCATACTGGGCTTTATTTTCTTCACCATCAGGGAATCCATGAAAGTGCGGGCTATATCATTCAGGAGCAATTGCGCCCGGGGGACCAGATAAGGGATGGAGTGATCCAACCGTCTTACATGATAAAAAGGACTGTTCCCCGCATAAACCAGCTTGCTATGGTCGAACTTATCCGCCTCTTCACGGTTCTGTACAGGGGATATTCCCAGCTTATCGGCTGTCGCCAGCTGCACCTCGTTCAAGTCGGGAAAGGCGGTTTTGAAACTCCGGACACTGAGAATACGGTGGCTTTTCCCCTGTGGATTCACCGTCAAATCCCGTGGAAGCTGATAGGAAAAAGCCATCACGGAATCCACATACAGGGAATGGCTTGTCACCGTGTCCAGCGGGGCTTCCGCCTCTGCGGAGGCTGCGGAATCCGCCACCAAGGTACGTGTTACCGAAGGGAACAGGCACTTGACGACAAAGAGGACAGCCACCACTATCCAGAAGTGCAGGATATAATCTTTTTTACCGTACTGAATCTTTTTTCTCATCTGCCACCGATACTGCTTTGCTGCGCAAAAGTACATAAAAAACCTTTTGGGCTTTAACATAAATGCGTATTTTTGCAGTAAATAAGGAAGTCCATGATAGAGAAACACCTTATCCTTGACGAAATAGACCCCATGCTTTTTTACGGCATCCGAAACGCCAACTTGAAGATGCTCAAATCGCTTTATCCCAAGCTGCGCATCATTGCCCGGGGAAATGTCATCTACGTACAGGGAGAGGAGGATGTCATCCTTGCTTTTGAAGAGAAAGTGAGAAAAATGACAGATCATTGCACTACCTACAACAGCCTTTCCGAGGAGGATATTCTGGAGATATTCAACGGAACAAGGACTTCCGACGAGATAGGAAAAGACGGTGTCATCGTATACAGCACCACAGGAAAGCCCATCTGCCCCCGCAACAAAACCCAGGAAAGCCTGGTCAGCGCATTCCATAACGAGGACATGGTGTTCGCCATCGGCCCTGCCGGAACGGGAAAGACCTACCTCAGCATCGCCCTGGCGGTAAACGCCTTCAAAAGAAAGGAGTTCAAGAAGATCATACTCTCCCGTCCCGCCGTGGAGGCAGGCGAGAAATTAGGGTTTCTTCCGGGAGACATGAAAGACAAAATAGACCCTTACCTACAGCCTCTCTACGATGCGCTGGAGGAAATGATTCCCCATTCAAGGCTTCAGGAGCTGATAGACTCCAACATCATCCAGATTGCCCCCTTGGCTTTCATGAGGGGACGCACACTGAACGACGCAGTAGTCATTCTGGACGAGGCTCAGAACACCACCTCCAGCCAGCTCAAGATGTTCCTGACCCGCATGGGGTTCAACACAAAGATGATTGTCACAGGCGACTGCACCCAGATTGACCTACCCTTGTCCCTGCGTTCGGGACTTGTAGATGCCGTACGAATCCTCAAAAACATCAAGGGAATCTCCTTCATAGAGTTCGACAGGAAGGACATTGTCAGGCATAAACTGGTCTCACACATCGTGGAAGCCTACGAGAAAGAGGAGAAAAGAAAAACCCAAGAAAAAAATAAGCAACAATGAGCAAAGCATTAACCAACACTGATTTCCATTTCAAGAATCAGAAAAGCGTCTATCACGGCAAAGTACGCGATGTGTACAACATCAACGACCAGCAACTCGTCATGGTCGCTACGGACAGAATCTCCGCTTTTGATGTGATTCTTCCTGAGGGAATCCCCTACAAAGGACAGGTTCTCAACCAGATTGCCGCAAAGTTTCTGGATGCGACCACGGACATCTGCCCCAACTGGAAACTTGCCACCCCGGACCCTATGGTGACAGCAGGCATCCTATGCCAGGGATTTCCTTTGGAAATGATTGTCAGAGGCTATCTTTGCGGCAGCGCATGGCGGGCATACAAGAGCGGAGTGCGGGAAATATGCGGTATCAAGCTCCCTGCCGGAATGAGGGAAAACCAGAAATTCCCCGAGCCAATCATCACCCCGACAACCAAAGCGGAGTACGGGGAACACGATGCGGACATTTCCAAAGAGGAAATCCTGGCAAAAGGTCTCGCCACTCCTGAGGAATACGCCCTGCTGGAAGAGTATACCCTGAAGCTATTCCAGCGCGGGTCGGAAATAGCTGACCAAAGAGGACTTATTCTGGTAGACACCAAGTACGAGTTCGGCAAAGCGAACGGCAAGATATACCTCATGGATGAAATCCACACGCCGGATTCCAGCCGTTATTTCTACAAGGAAGGATACGAGGAAAAGTTCAAGGCAGGAGAGCCTCAGCGGCAACTTTCCAAGGAGTTCGTACGCGAATGGCTCATGGACAACGGCTTCCAGGGGAAAGCAGGACAGAAAGTTCCTGAGATGACTCCCGAAATCGTACAAAGTATCAGCGACCGATACATTGAGCTTTACGAGCATATCACAGGGGAGACTTTCAAAAAGGAAGACCCAAGCAGTCTGAACAAGCGTTTGGAGCAGAACATTGCCGATTATCTGGAGAAGCGATAAACATCCATAAATATATGTATTCGGAGTATGGGGCGGTGCTTTTCACACCGCCCCATACTCTTTACAGGCAGGGCGCAACGCCGTGCCACCCTTCATCTGTCTGCCCCATGCTCCGAATAAAACCGCTCAAACAGCTTGCGGAAACGCTCCTCGTCATGAATGATACGACGGAGTTCCTCCAGGCGCACGGCATTCGGAGACTGAGGAATCCACAGCCTCATATAGCCTCCCTCCGCATATTTCTCTTTCATGTGGCACATCGCCCTTTGGTATTGCCCCTCCTTATCCACCTCCGGATAGTACGACAGCCCAAACAGAACGGTGCGGCGGATAATGTTTTCAGGGTCAATCTGCCTGTCCGCCTCCGCCACGATTTTGCCATAGAGAGAACGGGGCGTGCGAGCTGACGATGCCCGATGGTCTTCCACAGCCTCCGCCATCACCCCCAACTGCGATTCGGAAAACCAATTCCGCAGCATATCATCCGCAAGAAGCATCCGTGCGGAAACAAGATGGTGCGTTTCCCGGCACTCCACAAGCCCTACATCATGATATGCCGCAATGGTATAGACCATATTTTCGTCCACTTCATAATAACCAGCCAACCGCAAGCTCTCCCCGATAACCGCCTCCGCATGATTCCTTTGATGCGCCCCGTCGAAGCCATCATACAGCGGAAGAATATTCTCTTCAATATATTTTTTCAACAAAACATCTATCATGGTCTTTTTCCCTGGTCTTTGACGGAATAAAATTCCCCTCCGCCATTTTCCTACAAAGTTATATCTTTTCTCCTCTATAAGAAAACCGTACAGTTCACTTGTGCTTTTACGCTTTATAACTACCTTTGTAATGGAAACGGAAACACATGTACGAACAGGAAAAGATCACGCCATACAACCATACCGAGGGAAAAACGGAACAAGTTGAAAAGATGTTCGACGGCATAGCCCGCTCTTACGACTTGCTCAATCACTTGTTGTCCTTCGGCATTGACAAAAGATGGAGAAAGAAAACCATACAAGTCCTTTCCCGTTTTCCCCACGAGAAGATTCTCGACATAGCGACCGGCACCGGGGATTTCGCCTTATTGACATGCCAAATGCTTCGTCCCTCCCAGCTCACCGCCTGCGACATCTCCGAGAGAATGATGGAAATCGGGAAGAAAAAAGCCCTGGAAGCGGGTCTCAACGACATCATTTCGTTCCAGAAGGAGGACTGCACCCGGCTGTCGTTCCGCGACAACCAATTCGACATCATCACGGTGGCGTATGGCGTACGCAACTTCGCCCATCTGGACAAGGGACTGGAAGAGATGCACCGTGTGCTCAAGCCCGGCGGACATCTGGCTATTCTGGAGCTATGTGTTCCTGACACCGAACCCATGAAGTCACTTTTCCGTATCTACTCACACGTTTGGATGCCTCTGCTGGGCAGACTGATTTCCAAAGACAGGAAAGCATACAGCTATCTCCCCGCCACCATGGAGGCTTTTCCGCAAGGAGAGATCCTGGAAGGAATCATTCAGAAAGCGGGGTTCAAGGATATATATTTTAAAAGGTACTCTTTCGGGCTCAGCACAATGTACATCGCCACCAAACAATCTTCCTAATACATATATTATGAACACATACGGACTATTGGGTTTCCCCCTCATACATTCTTTCTCCAAGACGTTCTTCACCGAGAAATTCCAGAAAGAGCAAATCAACGCCGAGTATCTCAACTTTGAAGTACCGAACATCGAGGAACTCCCCCACATACTGGAGAAGTACCCCTCCCTGAAAGGACTGAACGTAACCATTCCATACAAGCAGCAAGTGATGCCTTATCTGGACGATATCAGCGAGGAAGCGAAAGGCATCGGTGCTGTGAATTGCATCCGTATCACCTCTTGCAACGGGAAAAGACGCCTCAAAGGATATAATGCCGATGTCATCGGCTTTGTTCATTCCATCCAACCCCTGCTGCTCCCACAGCACAATCAGGCTCTTGTTCTGGGAACGGGCGGGGCATCCAAAGCCGTCTGCTACGGATTAAAGCACCTGGGACTGACAACCTGTCTCGTCAGCAGAACCCCAAAAGAGGGAATGTTGTCCTACCGACAGCTCACACCAGAAGTCATGAACCAGTTCAAAGTTATCGTAAACTGCTCTCCCGTGGGGACTTTCCCTCATGAAGACACTTGCCCGGACATCCCCTACCAGTTGGTTGGAAAGGAGCATCTGCTCTATGACTTGGTGTACAATCCCGACAAAACACTGTTCCTGCAGAAAGGAGAAGAGCGGGGAGCGACTATAAAGAACGGGCTTGAGATGCTGCATCTCCAAGCCATTGCCAGCTGGAATTTCTGGAACAAAACCCTTTGAACGCCTGTATATATATTATGGTATATAAGATAACCCGGCTCATCCTCCCTCTCGTCCTTCTGTTTTTTCCGTCTTTCATGCTGGCGGAAAGCACAAGAGTATGGACTGCAGAGGATTTGCCCATGAGCCATCTGCAGAACAGCCAGACCTGGGTGTGCAATCCGGACAACATTCTTTCCGCAGAAACAACAGACAGTGTGGATGCCGTCCTCAACAAACTGTACAAAGAAAAAAGCGTGGAAGCCGTCGTAATTGTCGTAAAACGGCTTCAAGGAGGGAGTTGCTACGAATTCGGAATGGAAATCGGACGGAAATACAAGATAGGGAACAAGCAGACGAACAACGGGCTTATACTTCTTCTCAGTACAGAAGACCGGGATTTCTTCATCCTGACAGGGCATGGGATGGAATCCACTCTTCCTGATGCCATCTGCAAAAGGGTAGAGAACAGATATATGCTTCCCTATCTGAAACAAGGGGATTGGGACAACGCCATACTGCAATCGGTCAAAGCCCTGGCCTCGTACATAGAAAAGGACTCCTCACAGACTTCAGACGAGGACACGTTTGACGACGAGGACTTGGCTGTTTTGGGAATTCTCCTGTTCGCTTTCATTATCCCCCTGTTCCTGTTCTCCTTGCAAAGGAAGAAAAAATGCCCCGTCTGCGGCAAGAGAAAATACAGGGCGACGCAAGAAACCTTTCTCTACACACAAGGAAGTACAGACTTCTACCGGGTTACCTACACCTGCAGCAACTGCAAACACAGAGAAACAAAAATAGAACGCCGTCCGCACCAGAACCATTCATCAGGAAACGGGCCTACAATCATAGGGGGAGGATTCCTCGGAGGCTCTCATGGAA
>CAVEJA010000147.1:755-4425 GCA_963615745.1 Duodenibacillus sp. | reverse complement strand
CCGCCACACTGATCAAACGGGAGGTTTCCGACGGTGTAATCGCCCCCTCCTATACGGAAAAAGCTCTGGAGCTGTTGCGCCAGAAGAAGAAAGGCAACTATAATATCATTCAGATAGATCCGGAATATGTGCCGAACCCCATAGAGACCAAGCAGGTTTTCGGAGTGACTTTCCAACAGATGCGGAACAATATCCTGTTTGAGGATGACAGCATCTTTGCCAATATTCCTACAAAGAACAAGGATTTCCCGGAAGAAGCACGGCAGAACCTGAAGGTGGCTCTGATAACCTTGAAGTACACGCAGAGCAATTCGGTGTGTTATGTGAAGGACGGACAGGCGATAGGTATCGGTGCGGGGCAGCAAAGCCGCATCCATTGCACCCGTCTGGCAGGAAACAAGGCGGATATATGGTGGTTGCGCCAGCATGAAAAGGTGCTTGGACTTCCCTGGAAGCAGGATATACATCGCGCAGACCGTGACAATGTGACGGATGTCTATATTTCCGATGACTACGATGACGTTCTGGCAGAAGGCGTATGGCAGAATTTCTTCACGGAAAAGCCGGAAGTGCTTACCCGGGAGGAGAAAAAGGCGTGGATAGCCCGGAACACAGAGGTGGCGTTGGGCAGTGACGCATTCTTCCCGTTTGGTGACAATATAGAAAGGGCGCACAGAAGCGGTGTGCAATATATCGCACAGGCAGGTGGAAGCGTGCGTGACGACAATGTCATTGAGACTGCTGACAAATACGGCATGGCGATGGCGTTTACAGGAATCCGCCTGTTCCATCATTAAAACCTTATCTTTACGAATTGTTGCAAACGGCGGATTTTATGGAATTTGGAGTTTTGTTTGATTTGGATGGTGTTCTTGTGGATACGGAAGGGCAGTATTCCGACTTCTGGGGAGCGGCTGCGGCAAAGTATCTTCCCGAAGTCAAGGGCTTTGCAAACATGATAAAAGGACAGACCACCCAGGCTATCCTCAGTCATTATCCTGCGGAAGTGATACCGTCATTGACGGAGATCTATGCGGATTTCGAGGCGAATCTGGATTGTCTGCTTATGGACGGGGCGGAGGAACTCATACGGGACTTGCACTCGCATGAGGTGAAAATATGTATTGTTACCGCTTCGAGTGACATTAAATTGCGGAATGTGCTGAGAAAACATCCCTTGTTCGAGGAACTGTTTGACTTTATAATAAGCGGTGACCAAATAAAAAAGAGCAAGCCCGACCCCGAATGTTATCTGACGGCAGCCCGGAAGATAGATATTCCGGCAGCCCGATGCGTGGTCTTCGAGGATTCAGTGAACGGGCTGAATGCCGGATTGAACGCCGGAATGAAGGTGGTCGGGGTGACGACCACCCATCCCAATACGGTCGTAGGCCCTCTCTGCCACATGATGGTTCCCCATTTGTCACTTTGCGATTATGGAAATCTGAAGAGACTGGCGGAGTTGTAGGGATTTGAATACAAGAAAAAACAAACAGATAATGAGCAAATATATAATAGAAGATACCCGCAAGGTAACCACCCACCGCTTGATGGAAATGAAGCAGCAGGGCAAAAAGATAGCCATGCTGACATCCTACGATTACACTATGGCGAAACTGGTGGACAGCGCGGGGGTGGACTGTATTCTGATAGGCGATTCCGCATCCAATGTGATGGCGGGCAACCTGACCACACTGCCTATTACCATGGATCAGATGATATATCATGCCAAGTCGGTTGTCCGTGGCGTGAAACGGGCTTTGGTCGTTTGCGATATGCCTTTCGGCAGTTATCAGGTGAATTGTACGGAAGGTGTGAAGAACGCCATCCGCATAATGAAGGAGACGGGGTGCGACTGTCTGAAACTGGAAGGCGGTGAGGAGATACTGGAAACGGTGAGACGCATTCTGGATTCCGGCATTCCCGTTATGGGGCATCTCGGACTTACCCCGCAAAGTATCAATAAATTCGGGACTTATTCGGTTCGCGCCAAAGAAAAGGCTGAGGCGGAGAAACTTGTCAAGGACGCACATCTGCTGGAAGATGCGGGATGTTGCGGCATTGTTCTGGAGAAAATCCCCGCCCGGCTGGCTGCCCAGGTCTCCTCGGAGCTTGAAATTCCGACCATCGGAATCGGGGCTGGTCATGAGACCGATGGGCAAGTGCTGGTGATAGATGATATGTTGGGGATGGATCAGTCCTTTACCCCGAAGTTCCTGCGCCGGTATGCCGACCTTTCAACCATAATATCCGATGCGGTAGGCAGGTACGTTCAAGATGTGAAGGACGTGACTTTCCCTAACGATCAGGAGCAGTATTAACTTATAGAATAGAGAATGTCGCACACGACCGCCAAGTTCTGGAGTGTGGAATTCAGTATAATGTGTGTCATCAATTTGTCTGTGATGACAGCCATGTTCATGCTTTTCCCCTACCAGATGCAGCTGCTCGACCATTTCGGGATGACGAATATGGAATCCTCCCTGTGCATCTGCCTGTTTGCAATAGGGATGTTTCTTCCCGGTCCGTTCAACTCCTACCTTGTGGATGCCTATCGGCGCAAGAGCGTCTGCCAGTATTCGTTGCTGGTACTGATGCTGTCCTGCGTGGTGATGGAGTTCGTTCCTTATGAGGCTGCCAATATTGTGCTGAGGATAATCCAGGGAATGTGCTTCGGTACATTCCAGATGTCACTTGGCGGAACGCTGGTGAATGACATGACGGTATCGGAATACCGCACGGCGGCAGACTATTTCTATACATGGTTCGGACTGATGGGAATGCCTCTGGGCTCTGTTCTCGGAGTTTATCTGCTGGAAGCCTGGGGAACATACGTGCTGTTTTGCTCCATCATAGTCCTGCTTGCAGCGTCTCTGGTGCTGCTTTTGTTCCTGCATATTCCCTTCAGAGCCCCGGTGAAAGCCTCTTTGTTCTCTCTGGACAGATTCTTTTTCCCCAAGGCGTTCTTTCTGGTGGTGAATCTTCTTCCCATGGCTGTGCTGCCGACACTGTTTGTGGCAAGTACCGCCAGCATGAGTAATCTGTTGATGATGTGCGCCGGAGTGGCGGGCGGATTCCTTTCCCACCGCTTGTTCTTCGTGGATGCCGACCCTCGTGCGGATGCTGTAAGCGGTCTGATTATGGTGTTGGCATCGGTAGCCATGATGCTTAATCCGGGAGGGCAGGACTTTATGAATGCCGCATACCTTTTCTTAGGGATAGGGGGGAGCTGGTTCTTTTCACGCATTTTGCTGTATTTCCTGAAACTTTCCGACCATTGCCAACGGGGTACACTCCAGCAGACTTATATCCTGACGCTGATAACAGGAAACTGTCTGGGCTTTTATCTGGCTCACTTGCCCTTGAACGTATGTCTGCTGACGATGATATTGACAGTGTTCTCTCTGGCGTTTTTCATGCTTGTAACCCACAGATGGTTCATTCATAAAAAAGGAAGGAATTTCAAATTCCGCGAGGTGTAAACCGCTACAAGAGAGTGTTCTCTCCCAAGTCACCGTATGACGACGGATAATTCACCGTTTTAGCACCCGTAACTCCGCGAGTTAGGAGTGTTAAACAGGGCTTTTTCGAGGCGTAACTCCGCGAGTAATTTTTCTAAACCGCGGAGTTACGAGTGCCAAACCACCGAGTTTTATGGAGGGTGTTGCGG
>CAVEJA010000147.1:0-668 GCA_963615745.1 Duodenibacillus sp. | reverse complement strand
ACCGTGTTTCGGTAATGCGCAAGAGTATGAATTTTGAATAAAAGGTGATGAGAAGATTTCTTCTTGGGGTAATAATGTGTGTAATATGCACCTCCCTGTACGCTCAAAAGACGGGTGAGGACCTCTCAAAGTTCGGTCCGAAGACTCCCGAAAACGAGTTGATAAAGTTGCGCTACGCAATGGACGAGGCTGTCAAGAGCAGTGAAAAGAAACAGATCCTGAAGAATGTGGAGGCTACCGGGACTTTTCTTGGAATGATGTATGCCGGAAAGTTTCTGGAGGATGCCAAATTAGGTAAACAGGCAGCCAAAACCGTAGTGGGGATTGCCCTGGCGCATCCGGAATATAACGGGGCGAACACCAGACAACTTCTAAGAAAGGCTCAGGGAAAACTGGGCGGAACTCTCCGAAAGAAAGTCCAACAGTATCTGGAAAAGAATCCCGCGGAGGTTGGTTTCGTCTCTTTGTTCAATGGAAAGGACCTGACAGGCTGGAAGGGATTGGTGAAAAATCCTATCCAACGTGCCAAGATGTCTGTGGAGGAACTTGCGAAAGAACAGGTGAAAGCGGATGAGATAATGCGCAGGGACTGGAAAGTGGAGAACGGGCTTCTGGCGTTTGTGGGAACAGGTTATGACAATATATGTACGGATGCCCAGTATGAGGAC
>CAVEJA010000146.1:0-4737 GCA_963615745.1 Duodenibacillus sp. | reverse complement strand
GCATCGCAGTGGGAACACGACTTCAAGGACGGAAAGGGTATGCAGAAAGGGGCGTACGGCCCTTTCTTCTTCCGCCTGAAAGTTCCAAGATTCCGCAGCATCGGCATCCATGGAACCTGCAAGCCAGAATCAATAGGGACAAGAAGCAGCGAAGGCTGCATCCGGCTGCACAACAACGACCTGGTGCAGCTCAAAAAATATGTCTTCGTAGGAATGACAGTCATCATCAACAAGGACACCAGCAGAAAGCGTGTCGCCAACAACAAATAAGATGGCATCAGCGATATAGTTAGGCAAGGTATCAGACTTTACACCGCAAAATAATACTTTTATTCCAAAAATTGGCGGTAGATACATTTTGCATATATTTAACATAAATGATAGCTGCCCCGCACTCACATGTGAGTGCGGGGCTTTGTGTGAGACCAGCTTAACTTTGCAGGGATAAAAAATAGAAGACATGATAGAAGAAGGAACATTCCGTCTGCGGGTTTACAGCAAACAGGAGCTGGCAATGCTCTACTTCCCCAACAGTACGCCCCGTGTGGCGGTGAACCACCTCAGATCGTGGATTTACCGCTGCAAGCCTTTGCATACGGCGTTAAAGGGAGGACATCACAACAAGCATGCGAAATTCTTCACCTCCACGGAGGTGGGACTGATCATAGACTACCTTGGAGAGCCTTGACAGAAAACACAGGGACTAAGTTTTTCCTTAGGAGAGAAGGGAATATCGTCCGTCTTGTGCTAACTTTGCCTTATAAACAATCCTATTGTTTCCTGGTACTATAATGGTTATGGATGATAAAAATTCGGACGGAAGGAAAGAAAGCGGTAGAAGAACCAGCACTTCCCAAGGGTTCAAGGCGTTGAGTCCGTTATTTCTGATGATAGCTCTCTTCGTAGGACTAAGCGCATATTTTCACGACTTCTACAAAACGCCCCTGACAATATTGTTTTTGGCTGCGTCGGTCTACTCCTTGTGTCTGCTAAAAGGGAAGACACTGAATGACAGGATAGCGGTCTTCTCCCGTTGCGCGGCAGACACCAATCTGCTCCTGATGGTGTGGATATTTGTTCTGGCGGGAGCTTTCGCCTCCTCAGCCAAAGCCATGGGGGCGGTGGATGCCACGGTAGACCTCACACTCGCACTGGTTCCGCACAATATGTTGTTGGCAGGAATCTTCATCGCCACCTGTTTCGTTTCCTTGTCCGTGGGTACTTCGGTAGGAACGGTGGTAGCTCTTACCCCTGTCGCGGCGGGACTGGCGCAGCAAACAGGCGTAAGTGTCCCGCTGATTGTGGCTGCCGTCGTGGGAGGGGCTTTCTTCGGAGACAATCTTTCCTTCATTTCGGACACCACGGTGGTAGCCACCCGCACCCAAGGATGCCGCATGAGGGACAAGTTCCGCACCAATTTTTTCATAGCCCTTCCTGCCGCGGTACTGGCAGTCGCCCTGTATGTGTGGCTGGGTATGGGTACGATGCACGAGGTGCAGCCCCGCCCATTCCAATGGGTCAAGGTTATTCCCTATCTGTTTGTTCTGGTGGCGGCTGTCATGGGCATGAATGTGATGGTTGTGCTGGTACTGGGGATTCTTCTCACCGGGGTTGTCGGTATAGGATGCGGCGCATACGATCTGTCGGGATGGTTTTCCCATATCTCGTCGGGCATAGCGGGGATGTCCGAACTGATCATCATCTCCATGCTGGCAGGAGGATTGCTGGGTGTGGTACGGGAATTGGGAGGCATCTCCTGGATTCTGTCGGCTCTCACAAAGAGGGTTCACAATCAGCGGGGGGCTGAATACAGCATAGCATTGCTGGTTTCCATAACCAACTTCTGCACAGCCAACAATACGATAGCCATCCTCACAGTAGGTGATTTGGTGAGAGACATTGCCCGAAAATATGGCGTGGACCCCCGCAAGTCCGCCAGTATTCTGGACACTTTCTCCTGTTGCGTACAGGGATGTATTCCTTACGGGGCGCAGTTGCTCATGGCAAGTGGGCTGACTGCGGTTTCCGCCACGGAGATAATACCATATCTGTACTACCCGTTCCTGTTGTTTGTCTCCGCCCTGCTGTCCATTCATTTCCGTTTCCCTCGTTTCGGGAAGCGGTAGCCGGGGAGGTCTGTATAAAACACGACGAAGCCCGATCGAATGATCGGGCTTCGTCGTTCACCACGCTTTCCTTCGGAGTTCCTGCCGCTCCTCCAGCGGGATGCCCGCCTTTTGGCGGTCCCTGTAGGCGTAGCGGACACCGCCGGCCACGAGCGTCTCCTCCGTCCCCGAACGCTCCACGACGGGACGCTCCGCGAACTCCTGCATGGTGTACAGATTTATCCATACCGGGGCATCCTCTCCGGGGAAGACCGCCCTGGCGATGTTGTCCGGGAAGAGGCGCACGCGCTCCAGTCCCCTGAGGATGACCTGGTGCCTGTTGTTGCAGACGGCGTACTCCCCTCCGCCGCACCTCTCGCACACGTACGCGTCACCGCTGTCCCCCATGCCTCCGGCGGGGACGAACACGTACGCCGCCACCGCCTCCCGTCCCCATCTGTCCCTCCTCATCGTCCCCTTGCCAAGGGGCTTCCGTCTGACACAGGGGAGGTACTCCGTTTCTCCCGTGACAGGGTCGGGCTCAGAGAGGGACGCTCCTGTGGCGTAACGCTCCGTCACGCCCTCGGTGTATCTCGTCCAGGGATTCCTCCTCCCCACACGGACGATGCGCTCGTCCTCCTCACGGAGCAGACAGTATCCCACCATACGGTCTTTCCGGCAGCGCAGCAGCCGCCATCCCATGCGGGTCTCGCCCATGCTGTCGTACACGCCCGGCATATCGGCGGTGCGGATGTACCTCCCGCCTCCCTCGTATCCGAGCCTGGTCCTCCGCAGGCGGGGCAGGGGGCGGAGGACCTCCGCCAGACCCTCCAGCCGCCGAAGCGGGGCGGGGTCTCCGTGCCTGGCGATCACAACCATCTCCTCACGGGGGTTGCGGTCCTCCCCGCCCGTGGCAGAGAGAGAGGGGGCGAGGATTCCGAGCGCCATGTCCCTCGCCGGGTCCGCCACGCCCTTCCCCGAGAGCCTCCCAGCGAACAGGGCGTTCCAGTCACGCTCCGCCGAGGGCAGCCCGAACAGGCGGTACTGCCCCACGTTGTCCAATATGACGCAGCAGTCCTTGCCCTCCGCACGGCGCAGACCGCGCCCCACCATCTGGAGGTATCTCGACAGGGACAGCGTGGGACGGGCGAGCTGCACGAACTCCACATCCGGGCAGTCGAAGCCCTCGCTGAAAAGATCCACATTGACCAGTATGTCGAGCTTCCCCTCCCTGAACCTCCCTATGGCGGAGCACCGCTCGTCCGCCGGAGTCTCCGAGCTCACCGACTCAGCCCTGAGCCCGCGGGAGCGGTAGTATTCCGCCACATGCTCCGCATGCTCTATGCTGATGGCGTACACGATGCCCCTCCTCCCCGGGACGAATCCCGCAATGGTCCTGTACAGTCTCTCGATGGACGGTCTGCAGTCCAGCACGTCCCGCATCTCCGCCACGCTGTAGTCGCCGTCCGCGCCGCGACGCTCCAGACCGTCGATCAGCCTCTGGTCCTCGCCGCCGGGGTTGAGCGACACGTAGTCGTAGTCCGACAGATAGCCGTCACGGATGAAGGAGGAGACGGACTGCGAGACCAGCAGCGTCTCGAACAGGGCGGTGAACCCCCGTCCGTCCAGACGGCACGGGGTGGCTGTCACGCCGAGCTTCCTCGCCTCCGGGAAGGCTTCCATCACCTCCGCGTAGCTTCCCGCCGGGGCGTGGTGCGCCTCGTCGATGACGATCAGGGAAGGCGGACAGTCCGCCATCTCCCCATAGTGGCGCGCCAGCCACTGGACGGACATCACCCGTATGCCGTCTCTGGCGCGTCCCGACGGATCCAGGTCGAAAGCCCGCAGCGTCCCCTCTATCTGGGACACCAGCTCCCGGCGGTGGGCGACGACCCACACCACGGGATTCCCCGCACGGCGCGCCTCGTCCCTCACGACGGATGCCAGCACGCGGGTCTTCCCAGTACCCGTGGGCATCTGAACCATCACGGAGCGGTGCGACAGGAACGCGGACTCTATCCGCGACACCATCTCCGACTGGTAGGAGTAAAGGCATGGCCCGGTCATACAGCTATCCTTCCTGTGGCTTCTATAATTACAATGACAATCGTTGGAAGCAACCTTGTTGTTTATAAAGAGACAAGCAGATACAAAACAACCGTGCAGACCCTCTCATCGGCCTGCCACGATTGCTCCGAATGTCTGGAGAATAAGTTTTATGTCATACCAGAGACTTGCATTCCCCACATACTCCAAATAGAGCTTTATCTTCTCCTGCATTATCACATGGATGTAGTAGTCCTCTGGATTTTCCGCCATCCCCATAAGCTCGTTCTCATTCCTGAACCTTATACTAGCAGGATCTGTAATCCCCGGACGAACATCCAGCACATGCATCTGCTCGGGTGTCCAGCAATCCACATAATGGCGGACCTCGGGACGAGGGCCTACCAAACTCATGTCGCCTTTAAATACGTTTATCAGTTGTGGCAGTTCGTCCAGCTTGTACTTTCGTATGTAATATCCGGACCGTGTCACGCGGGGGTCATGTCCCCCTATCGTCACCAGCGAGCCCTTGTCCGCCCCCATCCGCATCGAGCGGAACTTGAATATACGGAAATCCTTCCCGCCT
>CAVEJA010000145.1:0-5273 GCA_963615745.1 Duodenibacillus sp. | reverse complement strand
GTGGGACTCGAACCCACGACATTCAGAACCACAATCTGACGCTCTAACCAACTGAACTACGGGCACCATCTCCGTACTTTTGGTCGCAAAAGCGGTGCAAAAGTAATACTTTTATCGCATTTCACCAAGAAATCCGCCTCTTTTTTCCACGCACTCCTGTTTTTATCCTCCCAAGCCACAACCCGCCTCCCCGGAATACCACACCCGGCATCCAAGAAAATACATCGCCATCCTAAAAAAACAAGCCTGCGGAAACGGTAAGTTAATTAAAAAGATTACCTTTGTATTGCAAAAACTACGGGATTCCGTCGCACGGTTTTCCCCATTAAAACATATCAGGCTATCAAACGATTCAGAAAATTCAACAAGATAAGACTGCACCATGAAGGCACACACACGCTGATTATCAGTGGGGCGGTATTGATTCTGCTGCTTGTCGCATGCTATATGCTGATGGGGGCAACGCATCTGTTCTACGGCATTCTGGCTATTGCCTTAATCATCTATACGATACTGGTCAATTTCTTCCGCTGTCCCATCCGTTTCTTCAACGGAGATACCGAAGGACTGGTCATCGCTCCCGCCGACGGAAAAATCGTGGTGCTCGAGGAGGTTGTGGAAAACGAGTATTTCCACGACAAGCGCATCATGGTTTCCATCTTCATGTCCCTTCTCAATGTCCACGCCAACTGGTTTCCGGTAGACGGATACATCAAGATGGTCAGGCACGAGGACGGAAACTTCCACAAGGCATGGCTTCCCAAAGCCAGTCTGGAGAACGAACGCTCCACGGTAATCATCGAAACACCGCAGGGAGATGACATTCTGGTAAGGCAGGTGGCGGGAGCTATGGCACGGCGCATCGTAAGCTACGCCCACGAAAAGGACGAATGCTACATTGACGAGCATCTGGGATTCATCAAATTCGGCTCCAGAGTGGATCTGTACCTTCCATTGGGATCTGAGATTTGCGTCAAATTAGGACAGAAAACCGTGGGCGACACCACCATTATTGCAAAACTACCCGTCCGCAATGGCTGATTCCTTTACTAAAAACATCCCCAACGCCATTACTTGCTGCAACCTCATCTCCGGCTCCATTGCCACATGGAACGCTTTCACAGGGGACTACGAGGCGGCGTTGGCTTTCATTATCATCGGGGCGGTTTTCGATTTCCTCGACGGATTTTCCGCAAGGCTTCTCCATGTGTCCTCCCCCGTCGGGAAGGAACTGGACTCTCTGGCGGATGATATCACCTTTGGTCTCGCACCGTCCGCAATGGTGTTCTCCTTCTTTCAGGAGCAACCTATATGCTATCAGGGGGGACTGTTCCAGTATCTCCCCTACATGGCTTTCCTGATTGCGGCATTCTCCGCACTCAGGCTCGCCAAATTCAACCTCGACGAGCGGCAGACGAGTTCGTTCATAGGACTGCCCACCCCTGCAAACGCCCTCTTCTGGGGAGCTTTCATCATCAGCATGCAGGACTGGCTTCAGGAAACACATCTGGGAGCGAGCTTCCTCATCCCCATGATTCTCCTGTCCTGCTGGCTCCTGGTAGCCGAGATTCCCATGTTCGCCCTCAAATTCAAAGACTTCAGTCTCGGCGGCAACAAAATCAGATACACATTCATCATCAGCAGTATTCTGATTATCGCAGGCTTTCTCCTTGCCGCACACAGCATCGCAGGCATCTGGATGGTCATTCTGTGGTACATCGCCCTTTCGCTATTAACCGGAAACAAGAAATAAAGAACCATTATAATGCTCCCGTTTCTTCTACTGCTCATCCTCCTGTATATCCTTTACGTACTCATAACAAGCTGGAAGGAACTTTTCGCCCTGTTCTTTCTGCGCAAGTTCGCCAAGAAGAACTTCCGGGGAACTGACAGAACGATAAAGGAAGAGAAGGCTTCCCCGCAGAAAAAAGCGGGGGATGACATGCTGAACGGAGGGGAAGCGGAATACGTGGACTTCGAGGAAATAAACGACAAATAACAACAAAAGAATATTTACCCAATGGCACATTTCAATAGAATCCTCCTCAAACTGAGTGGCGAGAGCCTCATGGGGGAACAGGGATACGGCATTGACACCACCCGTCTGAACGACTACGCAAAACAAATCAAAGACGCGCTATCCACTGGCGTGCAGATAGCCATCGTCATCGGCGGAGGGAACATCTTCCGCGGACTGAGCGGAGCGGGGAAAGGCTTCGACCGTGTGAAGGGAGACCAGATGGGGATGTGCGCCACCGTCATCAACAGCCTCGCCCTCAGCAGCGCATTGGGAGCGGTCGGTGTGAAATCCCATGTCCTGACCGCCATCAGAATGGAGCCCATCGGGGAGTTCTACAACAAATGGAAAGCCATAGAATATCTGGAAAAAGGCGATGTGGTCATCTTCAGCTGCGGAACAGGAAGCCCGTATTTCACCACGGACACAGGCTCTTCCCTGAGAGGAATAGAGATTGAAGCCGATGTCATGCTGAAGGGAACCCGCGTAGACGGCATCTATACCGCAGACCCGGAGAAAGACAGGAATGCGACCAAATTCCAGGAAATCACCTACGACGAGATCTACACGCGCGGTCTCAAAGTCATGGATCTGACCGCCACGACCATGTGCAAGGAAAACAACCTGCCCATCTATGTGTTCAACATGGATGTCTACGGCAATCTGCAGAAGGTTCTGCAAGGAGAGCCGATAGGGACTTACGTCCACAACTAAACAGTATTTCCGCTTTCAGGGAAAGCAACAGGCATATAAGGCGCAGCCGGTTTGGCTGCGCCTTGTTTGTCATCCACACGGTTTCTACCCCCGTTCCGAGAGTTCCTTTTCATGGATTCGGGAAACAGCAAATCCATTCATGCGGTTTAGCACTCCTAACTCCGCGGTTTAACAGTGTTAAAACGGGCTTTTTCGAGGCGTAAAACGCGGAGTTAGGAGTGCTAAACCGCAGAGTTACGAATCCTGTCTCCCCGAAATGTTAAAAGTGTTGCCAAAGCATGGAATCCAATAGTATCAGTCTGCGCACCTCACCACCAGTCCTCTTCCTGCTCCAGATTGTCGTACACGGACTTGGGAACCAGTTCTATCAAATCCGACAGACACCAACGGCTGTACAATATCTGGTGGGTCGTACCCAGCATATCCACCAATCTGATCCAATACTCTTTGTCAGCATCCATATACCCACGGTACACAATACACCGATAAGGATTGTTGATTTTTAAGGAAGACCAAGACCTGGTATAACTATGACGGGCAGGAAACCATTTATAACGATTTACTAATAATGAGTTGCTATATATTAAGCCATAACCATACGGGAGCTTCATAAACCCATGCTGCCGGCAGGCATGGTCTATCTCGTGAATAAGCGCAGTGTCCTTTTCCAGCATGAAAGGCACATCATCCTGATAGCTGTTTATCTCCGTAGGAGGAAGCCAACGGATTGAAGACACATAATCCTTGATACCCAAATCGCGCATATTCCCTTTCGGACCTTCCTCACCAATATACACACGCTGTATACCGTTCAGATACGCCATCCGCACTTCCCACATTCCAGAATAGGGAACGGTAAGCAGCTTCATGGTTATTTCATCATTATTCTTCCAGATATCCACATAATCCATCCTATAACAGGCTGAATAAGTACCAGTATCGCTAAAGTATCTCCCCGTACGTATAGGAAAGCTAAAACCCTGCGGGAGACACAGATTCTCACAATATTCAGAGGGGTATAACTGACTGCTATTCCCCAATTTCAAGCCGTCACGCGTAAGAAGCTCCGGCACATTCATCACCACATCATAACGGATGCGCTCGTTCAAGACCTTGTTGGGGACATCCTCGTCATACAGCAGGACACCATCTATGGGATAATAATATCCGTTAGGGGCGTAGTTTCCATACTCTCCATTAGAGGGTTGCACCAGAACACCTTCCCTGTCGCAGGACAATTCCTGATGGTTGCCGAAATAAGAGCGGTCATACACAGCATGACGGTTCAGACGGACCTCGCCCTCATTGGGACGGAAAAGAACCTTCAGCAGGCGGTTGGGCTTGCCCATCGTCTGAAAATAGTAAGGAACATCTATGGGCTTGATACTATAATGCTCCGGATATAGCTTTCTGTTCTCCGACAAAGTCCCGTCCCGGGCAGCCTCGTAAGTCCACCATCCATAGCTGTCACGCATCTCTGTCCAGTAGGAATAGAGCGTTTTGAATGGCAGAAGGTGATAAGAAACGAACTGATTGACCGCATTGTCTGTGCTGTACCAGTCATTACTCCGAGCCGAGGAGTAGACCGCACGGCACTTTTCCTCTATTACATCCAGCACTTCCGCCTCGTTGGTCATACCACCCGTTTCCTTGTCTATCACAGGAAGGGGAACTCCCCAGTCCCTATGGAACACCTCGTCAGGCTCTACCAGGCATGTGTAACCGTACATACGGTAACGGGGATAATATCTCGCTGTATTATAATCCGCCCGAAGCATCTCAAAATATCTCCTGTCATTATAATCCTTGTCCTCATAGCGGAGGAGGGAATCCACCCACGAGGTCTTGCTCAAGAGAAGGGAGAAGATGCGCAAGTTCGGAATCTCCGCCATCAGCCCCGCCACAGAAGTAGGACAGATGGGGACTACACGATCTACCACATGGACACACCCATTGTAAACCAGCAAGTCCCGCTTGATGATGCGGCTTCGATAGTTCAGGCGGACAATACTGCCGTCACCGAAATTCCCAAAGTTCACTATGATATGGTGGTCGTCCAGCGTACCCTCCACCAAAGAACCCTCATACATATTGCCGACAGTCATAGGGTCTTCCGTCCCCATATCTATCACGCTGTTCAGCACGATGCGGTTTGCTTCCGCCTCCGGGATGGTATCCACATTGTACATGCCTTTTCCATATACGGAATCCAGATATATGGTCATCGCCTCATTCGTCGGAGCAAAGACCGTATAACTACCGTATGTTCCCAAGAGAGAAGCCACCGTTGTAGGTGATTTGGAGGAGTTGCGGCTTCTCTCCACCACTTTCGCAAAAAGAGAAAGATCCGGGTTGGAACGGAGATAGTCCATCACCGTCTGCTCGCGGAACGTGTACATATTCTCCCTGTCTATGCGATCACTGCAGGAGAACAGGAGGAAAAGGAAGAGCAAGGACAAGATTCCTCCGAATACCGAAGCGGAACTTTTCATACGACGCAATCATTTTGTCATCTGCAAATATAATCATTTGGCAGAAAAAA
>CAVEJA010000144.1:0-6677 GCA_963615745.1 Duodenibacillus sp. | reverse complement strand
GTTATGGTGCCATGGTTATGCAGGGCGTAACGGAGGAAAAGACCAACCGGATCATGGAGATAATGGTGTCATCTGTCAAGCCTTTCCAGCTGATGATGGGAAAGATTATAGGAGTTGCCATTGTCGGCATATTCCAGTTCCTGGTATGGGGAGTGCTGATAAGTATAGGAATGATGGTCTTGGGGGCTTTCTTTGGTGGAAACGCTGATTCTGCGGAACTGGCAACCAATATGGCGGTGGGAATGAACGGCGTGCCAGCCCCGGAATCTCCCGGAATGGAAATCGCTCAAATCCTGAAAGGGCTGAATATGGGCGAGGTATTCGTGATGTTTATTCTGTATTTTATCGGAGGGTATCTGCTCTATGCGTCTTTCTTTGCGGCGATAGGGGCTTCCGTCAATGAGCAAAGCGATACCTCGCAGTTCATGATGCCGGTGGTGATGCTGATGCTTTTCTCCCTGTATGCCGGTATGTTCAGCATGGAAAATCCTGACGGGCCTCTGGCTTTCTGGGGTTCGCTCTTTCCGCTGACCTCGCCTGTGGTGATGATGGTGCGTATTCCCTTTGGCGTTCCAGGATGGCAGCTGGCCCTTTCTCTGGCTTTGCTGTTTGCCACAGCCATAGGTGTGGTGTGGCTGAGTGCGAAAATATACAGGGTAGGTATTCTGATGTACGGAAAGAAACCCTCTATGAAGGAAATGATTCGGTGGATAAGGTTCAAGTGATTTCCTCTTGCGGAATTGTTGCCGGATGGAAAAATAGTGCTATTTTTGTTGGAAAGAGACTTCGGTTCTATATTTGTTAAACTATAAAAAGCGATACGACTATGTTAGATGTGAAGGAATGCCTTAAAGACTGTGAGGAAAAGATGCAGATGAGTGCGATGTATTTGGAGGAAACTCTCTCCCAGATACGTGCCGGAAAGGCAAATATACATATATTGGACGGTATAAAGGTCAATTCCTATGGGTCAATGGTCCCTCTGAACAATGTGGCTGCGATTACGACACCCGACCAGCGGACGATAGCTATCAAGCCTTGGGACAAGTCCATGTTCAAGCTGATAGAGAAGGCGATTATCGACTCCAGGGTGGGTATTATGCCTGAGAACAATGGAGAACTGATACGTTTGTGCATCCCTCCTCTGACGGAGGATCGCCGCAAGCAGCTTGTCAAGGAATGTGGCAAGGAGGCGGAGACGGCAAAAGTAAGCATCCGGAATGTTCGCAGGGACGGAATAGACAAGCTCAAGAAAGCCATTAAGGATGGTTTGAGCGAGGATATGGAGAAGGATGCCGAGGCGCAGCTCCAGAAAGTTCACGATAAATACATGAAGACTATCGATGAGCATCTTTCCAAGAAGGAAAAAGAGATCATGACAGTCTGATGCGGGGACTTGTCATTCGGAACACGGGAAGCTGGTACGAGGTTCGCACGGATGACGGAAGTGTCCTCCAGTGCAAGATAAAAGGCAATTTCCGTCTTCGCGGTATTCGTAGCACAAGTCCTGTTGCCGTAGGCGACAGGGTTGAGCTGCTGGATAACGGAGATGGAACGGCATATATCTGTGAGATAGAAAACCGCAGGAACTATATTATACGCCGTGCCTCCAATCTGTCCAGGCAGAGCCACATCCTGGCTGCCAACATAGACATGGTGTTTCTCTTCTTTACGGTCAGCCACCCGGAGACTTCTTCGGTATTCATTGACCGTTTTCTGGCTTCTGCGGAGGCTTACAGGATTCCTGTCTGCATCCTTTTTAATAAGGTGGATCTGTATTCGGAAGAAGAGAAAAGGCTGATGACGGAATACATCACCGTGTATTCGGATATGGATTATCCCTGTTTCCCCGTCTCTGTCTTGAAAGGGGAGGGGATAGACGGCTTTCCCGCATTGCTGAAAGACAAGATAACGTTGTTCGCCGGGAACTCCGGCGTGGGGAAAAGCGCATTGATAAACCGGTTGATTCCTACGGCGAATGCCAGCGTGGGGCTGTTGTCCGACAGCCATGACACGGGTATGCACACCACAACCTTCAGCGAGTTGTACGATTTGCCCCAAGGCGGTTCTGTCATAGACGTTCCCGGAGTGAAGGGCTTCGGCACATTCAACTTCGAGCCGGAGGAAGTGTCCCATTACTTCCGCGACATCTTCCGTGTGTCACAGGAATGTCGCTTCTCGGATTGCAGGCATTTGGAAGAGCCCCACTGCGCTGTAAGGAAAGCCGTAGAGGAGGGGAGGATAGCCGCATCCCGTTATCAGGCGTATCTGAGTATGCTCGGAGACAAGGAGGAAGGGAAATACCGTCCCTCCTATTAGAGGATAATCCGTGAGGAAAGCCTACTCGAAGTAGAAAGAGAGGATGATCATATTGGTCTTGGCTTTGGAAACGGACTTCGTGAACACCTCTTTGGTTTTGTCCCGGAGGGCGGTTCTGTCTGTTTCCAAGATGTTTCCAAGACCGAAACAGAACTTTATTTCGGGAATGAACTTGAAGTATGGCAGGTATCTGTCGCACCCGAAGCCCAGTTCAAGAAAGACATTGAAAGGCTTCACCATGATATTGTCCTGGTCTTTTACAGTTAAATCGTACATGGGATTCACACCTGCCATAAAGTAGGGGCGGTAATTGTTGATTCGTGGCGGTGCGAATTTGATGTTGAAAGGAAGCGAGATGTAAGTGGATTTGACATCCTGGTACTGCCTCTCTCCTGTGGGCAGGTTTGTAAAAACGAGGTGTTTCGTTCCGAAATTCATTGTAGGAAGAATTCTGAAGGCGAAGTTGTCGCTCAGTCTCCATTCTCCGACAATGCCTACCGTGAAGCCCGGGTCATATCTGTCGTTGCTGACAATCCATTGCTGCCCTGTTTCGGGGTCGGTATATCCCGTGTTGGGAAGTTGCAGGCTTTCCGCATGCAGACCGAAAAAGAAGCCGTAGTGGAAATATCTTAAATCCGTATAGGGCTTGTACCGCAGCTTCTGTTTTTGGGAATAGGCTGTCCCGTAAGCCATGCCGCCCATGAAGAGTAGGCAAAAGCAGATTCTAAGAAAGTGTTTTGTTATGTTTTGGTGTATGGACAGCATATATACAGTATTAACGAGGGCTTTCCCCTATTATTATAAATGGAGACTGAATTTTTCAGTCTCCATTTATAATAATGTATATAGAGGACTTTATTTCTTGAAAAGGAAGTTCCTGTATGCTTTGGCAAGTTTGGCGTATCCTTTCTCATTGGGATGCAGACCCTCTATAAAGCAGGAGGGGTCTATCTTCCCGCTTCCGTCGCTGAGGGTAAGACAGGAGGTGACATCCTGGATGTCCGTCTTCTCGTCGCAGACAAGTTCCTTTTCCAACAGATCGTTCAGGCGTTTCACACGGTCTTCCTTCCCTTTTCTGGGATATACTTTGACCACATGGAGCTGTGCCTGTGGCTGTTTCTTGCGAATGAGTTTGACAATATCGCAGATTCCGCTGACAATCTCTTCGTCACTGTCCTCGGCAATGTTGTTTGTCCCGATCATCAAACAGATTTGCCGGGGGGCGCAGTTGTCCAGTTCTCCGTGCAGGATGCGCCAGTATACATTCTCCACCTTGTCCCATCCCATTCCCATGTTGGTGACACGGTGTTTGCCAAACAGCTTCTCCCATGTCTTTCCTCCGTTGTTGCGGGAGGCGGGTTGCCCTCCCCAGAAGTGGGTGATGGAATTGCCTATCATGAGAATCTCCGGGTCGGTTTTCCTGTTGAGTTCCAGAATCTCATTGTGTCGGGTCATCCACTCGTAGCATCCGTCACGCCGTTGGGCGCATGGAGTGTAGCAACGCATGGTGTCCTCTCCCACCAGCACCTTGTCCAGCACTTTGGAATAGGCTTCCACGTATTTCCTCATCCCCATATCGTTCGGGTGAACGCCTTCTATGAAATCGTCGGAGGTGAAACCGAGGTCTTTGTGCCGGATATAATAGAAGTTCTTCTCCCCTTTCGCTTTCATCTCCTGGTAAACGGCGTACTGTATAGAGTCCTTGTCGTATTGTTCCTGGTATTTTTTATGGAGGTGGGTGGAGTTATCGCACAATGCCTGTCCCTCTGTGAAAATGATCGGAGCGTCACTTTTCTCCCGTATTTTCTTGATTCCGTACCGCAGTCTGGCTTCGAAGGTCTTGTTGTCCAGCCCCGCGCAGTTTGCCACGTAGTCGAGGATATAGAGTTTCGCGTCTATTTCGCTCAAGGCATCGAACATGATGTTCTCTATCTTTGCGCTTCCTGAGAATCCCAGGTTGATAATAGGATATTCGTATTTCCGCTTGAGCATGGTTGTCCATATCGTTCCCGGACGGCTTGCGGAAGCCCCCTGGGTGATGGAAGTCCCGTAGATAACGATGGGCTTTTCCTGTGATTCCCGTACGAATTTGAACTGCGCGCCTTTTTCAACCCCGACTGAGAGCCATTTGATGCCGTTGTAGGAGGGGAGAAACAGCTCGTAGGAGACGCCCCTCTTGTATTTGTTGGGTATCGTTTCCGTGGTGAAAGTGAACTGGGCGGTGTCCGACTTGTTCACACTGAAGGTATAGACCATCTCGTTGGGGACCCAGGTGGTCTTTCCGTCCACATCCGTGGCGTACAAGTCCACGCCCGAATGGTTCAGGGAAACGACATTGGGGTAGTTTTTCCCCTCGTTGTAGTTGATAAAGCGCACTTGGATTTTCTTCGCGTCGGTGATGAAGCGTACAGACATCCCTGTTGTATGTCTGGAGAGCCTCCATACGGATGGTGTCACCTTGTCTTTGAATCGGTCGGGGAGGCGGGAGTAGTTGTCTTTCCCTATCTCCTGGTTCCATCCCCGCCCATTTAAATATGGTATATCCGCATCCATGGGGTTGTACCACGTGGTTTGGGCTACCAGTGCCAGGGATGTGTATAGGAAACAGAATGTTCCGATGATGGTTTTACGCATGACTGTTATGTTTTTATAGTTGTTATACCGGGTTGAAAACTTACTTTACCTCCTCGAAAGGACGCTCTGGATTGCCGGTCCACTTGAAGAGACCCAGCTTGCAGTATTGTATCTTGTCCTTTGTCCTTCCGTTTTGGGAGATGTAGAAATACCCTTTGCCGATGCTTTCTATTCCTGTGTCCGCCTTGGCGTTCCATCCTCTGATGGCTGTCTTCCCGTCTTTCAGTCCGTCTTCAGCCATGGTGATTGTCCATCCCTTCTTTGCAGGGATAAACCCTTTCAGATATTCTTTCTTTGTGGCTTTGTTTCCGTCAAAGGCATAGAGGGAGTAGTTGGGCCAGATGGTCTTTTTGCCGTTGTACACTCCCATGAACCAGTATTGCGTGTAGGGGTCGTATTCCAGATTCTGCACACCCCAGTTGGTGTTTCCTGTGAAAGCGAAGATGTATTTGCCGGCTTTCTTGGGTCCTGATTTGTGGAAAGAGGTGAGGGGTTTCGCCCATTTCTCCAGTTTCGCAGGATCGTATTGCAGCAGGACTTGGTAGTCGTTGTCCGTGCGCTCCACATCCCCGTAAATGCCCAGAGCCACATTGAGGACTTTCTTTCCGTCTTTTTTGCCGAACTGCGGGCCGAGTGAGATGCCGTCAATTCCGCTGCAACCGTACACATGGTCGTATTCCTTGTTATTGTTCGTGGTTTTGCCCTCGTACATATCCACCACTTCCTTCAGGTAAACCGCTTTCAGCACATTCCCGTCTGTGGGGTCCATGTCGGGGCGGGTGATGTTCTTCGTGTCGAAGATGGCTATATAGAAGGTGTTCCCGCGGGTGGTCGCCGCCTGCCCGGAAATGCCTTGGCCTATCACATCGTCCTTGTATTCCATGGAGCCGTACAGCTTGCCGGTCTCCGTGTCCAGATCCAGACAGCCCAAATGGCAGGACAGTCCCTCGACAGAGCCGATGAGGTTTCCCTCGAAATCCGTTTTTATCAGGCTTGTGGTGAAGGAGAAGTATATGCATTTGTTCTTCACATCCACGGCAACGCCCTGTACATGGTGCTTCCCTTTCTGGTAATACACTTGGGAGGGGAGCTTGCCGAACGGCGTGTCCGCCCAGTGGGTTTCTGCGTTTGCCGGAGTGGATAGGGTAAAGATGGCTATGGCTGCCACCGAAAAGAATCTGCGTATCATATAAATGTATTAAATGTGAATTGTCTATCGGAGGGCAAAGATAGTTTTTTCTCTTTAGAATACGGATGTTTGCCCTTGAAAAAAGCAGTGGGACGGGAAATCCGTGTTTCCCGTCCCACCGTTTCTATTGGTTGTTCTTGATGGATGAATGGCTTATTGCTCGGTTGTTTCAGGAGCTTTGTCAATGAGATCCATGAACTGATCCAGTTTCGGGGTGATGATAATCTGCGTTCTGCGGTTACGCTGCTTCCCTAATTCCGTCGCATTGCTGGAGAGAGGGTTGTACTCTCCTCGTCCTCCTGCGGTCAGGCGTTGCGGATCTACACCGTAAGTGTTCTGGAGAGCCTGTACGACAGAGGAGGCGCGCAGACAGCTCAAGTCCCAGTTGTTCCTGATATTCTGACGCTGGATGGGCACATTGTCCGTGTTTCCCTCCACGAGAACCTCGTAATCCTTGTAGTCTTTGATGATTTTGGCAATCTTGCTCAGGGTCTCGCTCGCCCGTGCGTTGATTTCGTAGCTTCCGGATTTGTAC
>CAVEJA010000143.1:0-12385 GCA_963615745.1 Duodenibacillus sp. | reverse complement strand
GTCCAGCAGACGGGAAACCATCTCCTCCAACTTGTCTATGCCGTTCTCAGAGGCTACGCCGCTGACCATTCCCTGAGCTATCTTCCTCACGCTGTCCACAGAATGTGGCGCTATGTCCGCAAACAGTATCTGTTGCAACACTGCCGACCAGATGTTAGTCATTCTTTTGGAGTTATTTTGGTGCAAAGATACGTTTTTTTTAATAGAAATGAAAAAAAGCGGATTCGGCAACCACCATTCCATCTCAATGCCCTAATTTTGGAAAACGAAACATTCAATATTGTAATTTTACCATTTATGAACAAAACAATCTTCATGCAGGGACTTCTGTTCCTCACTTTCTCGGTTGCGGCAGCGCAGGATTCAGCTCCGCTAAAGCAAACCCCCGACTACTCGGCGTACATCCTGACCCCTCCCGCCCCCGAGACACCCCGCATCAACAGCGCAAAAGTATTCGGCGTGCGCCCCGGCTCTGACTTTATTTACAACATCGCAGCCACAGGCAACCGCCCCATGACCTTCTCCGCACAGGGGCTTCCCAAAGGCCTCACGCTTGATGCGAAAACTGGATTTATCAGAGGAAGCGTCAAGAAAGCGGGAACATACAGGGTGAAACTCTATGCCGAGAACAGCAAAGGAAAGGACGAGCGTGACCTGCGCATAGAGGTTGGCGACAACATTGTCCTCACTCCGCCTATGGGATGGAACAGTTGGAACTGCTGGGGAAACAGCGTAAGCCAGGAAAAAGTGATGAGTTCCGCCAAGGCAATGGTGGAGAAAGGACTTGCCAATTACGGATGGACATATATCAACATTGACGACGGATGGCAGAGCATCCGTGGCGGGAAATACAACGCCATACAACCCAACCAGAAATTCCCCGACATCAAGAAGCTGGCGGACGACATCCACAACATGGGACTGAAGTTAGGCATCTACTCTTCTCCCTGGATAGGCACTTACGCAGGGCATATCGCCTCCTACTGCACCAATGCGGACGGACAGTACGACTGGATCAAGGAGGGGAAACACAATGAGAACTACAAATACACCACCCCGGAAGATCCTACCGGCAACAAGATTCGCATGGAGCATTACCACCACGGAAAATACTCCTTTGTTGAACAGGACGCGCACCAATGGGCGGACTGGGGGATAGACTACCTGAAATACGACTGGCATCCCAACGACTACTATTATACCAACGACATACAGCAGGCTCTCAAAGCCCAGAAAAGGGACATCGTTCTGAGCCTTTCCAACTCCGCCCCCTACGGAGACGCGCCCGTCTGGCTGGAGAAAAGCAACTGCTACCGCACCACCGGCGACATCCGCGACAACTGGAACAGCATCTACAAGATAGGATTTGAAGGACAGGACAGGTGGGTTGCCTTCAACCGTCCGGGGCATTGGGCGGATGCAGACATGCTGGTTCTGGGTATGGTTGGCTGGGGACCCCATCTCCATTACACCAAACTCACTCCCGACGAGCAGTACACGCATGTCACATTGTGGGCGATGCTCGCCTCACCGCTGCTGATAGGCTGCGACATGGCGCAGCTGGACCCGTTCACCCTCAGTCTTCTGTGCAACAATGAGGTGAACGACATCAACCAGGACCCCCTGGGACTGCAAGCCTACCGCTATTACACCCGTCAGAATTACGTCACTTATGTGAAGCATCTGGAGGACGGCTCTATGGCGGTCGCCATGTTCAACACCTGCGACCACCCGCTTACCATCGGCTTTATCCCCAGATCTTTAGGATTCAGAGGGAAGCAGAAGATACGCGATGTGTGGAGACAGAAAGATGTGGCTGAGATTGACGCATCAGAAAGATTCGACACGCAGGTAGCCTCCCACGGCGTGGCGTTGATGAAAATCTATCCGGGAAACTCCCGCAGGAAAGTTGTAGAAATCGCCAAAGGCGTGGAAGCACCGCAATAAAGGCGCATACCACATATCCGTTCTTAGCAATACGGGTGGGGAAACCGAATTTCCCCACCCGTATTCCTGTTGTTTCTCCTTTCTCCGCTATTCTGTCAGGGTGAATGTCACGGTCAGTGCGGAAGAGGAAAGCTCATAATAGTCCCTCGCCCAGACCGTCACCGTAATGGGCGTTCCCGTAGGAAGACCTGTCAAAGGCATGGTTATCTCCGACGGCTGATCCGTACACATATACTGCAATGCGCTCTGGTTGATGTCTTTCATCAGGTACTCCCCGTCGGAATTGGTCGCCCGGATAATGTATCTGTTCACTCCCTCGCCGTCATCCTTTGCCTGGGGGAAGGTGACATGGCAGGAAGTGGCTGTCTTCTCGCTCACTTTGATGGCAGCTCCCGATTCCCACCAGGGGTTCTTTCCGCCGTTGCGTGCCATGTACTTGAAGCTTGAGGTCTTGTCAAACGGCGGGGAGACAATCCAGTCCTCCGCATATTTTTTGTTGCGTGCCGTACTCCACCGTTCTATCACGACCTCGTCCTGCTCGTTGATGTGGCAGATGAGACATTCCGTCAGGGCATTATAGTCTATCTCGTCCTCTGCGCCCAGATGATAACGCCCCGGCCACTTGGTGGGATGGCTGTCCGACTTCTGGCTGCCGTCGTTTACCGCCGTGTAATTCAGCTGATAAATCTGGTGGGGGTCCATAACGCCCATGTGCGTATGCCCGCTGAAATTGATCACCTGCGGATATTGGCTGAAAATACCGTCTATATTGGAATCGTAAGCCGCATAGTCACTGTCATAAGACCCTATGACCGTATTGCGCGGCAGGGTGTGTGTGAACACGAATATAGGCTTGTCGGGGTAGTTCTTTGCGGCATCCGCCAGGGACTCTTTCAGGAATTTGATGGTCTCCGCATTGAAAGTCTCCCCTCTGTACAGGCTGTTGTCCAGTCCGAGTGCGATAAACGGATAGCCCTGGATGGTCAGATAGTAGTTGTCCTGGGCGGAGATGTATTTGTCATAGAGGGAAACTCCGGTAGTGCCGTTGAACCAGTCGTGGTTTCCCCGCACGAATATCTTCTTGATGTTCTGGTTCAGCAGTTCCGGATTGCTGAAATAGGCCTTTACATTCTGGTACTCCGCTTCCTTTCCGCTGTTGGACACGTCGCCTACAATAAATATATACTGCAGCTGCGGGTCGTAGGCGGACAGCGTTTTCAGCACACGGGGCATACGGGCTTCCCATCCCTGGTTGTTGTTGTCACCGAAATGGATGTCCGAAATCACGGCGAAACAGGGTTTCTTGTACCAGTTGGAGGCATAGTATCTCAGATTTGCAGGCAGTTTCTTCAGCACATTGCCCTCTCCGTCCGTCACCTTTATAGTGTCCTGCTTGAGTGCGCAGTCGTAGACAGGCTCTGCGGCGGAGAAAGAGTAAAGGCTGTCGGTCACCTTGGTCACGCTTATCCAGTCGGGGCAGTCGAACTTGACTGGGGTGGAAGCGCACACATACAGGCTGTCATCCAGCCGGTCGGGATAGAACTCCAGCTCTTCCCTGTCCAGCAGCAGCTTGAGTCCGCTGCCCATCTGGGTCACTTTCAGCGACAGATGCTTGCCGTCCTTCGCGTTCAATGTCAGCGTGGCGGTACGCGACGCGCTTCCCGTGTACGCCTTGTTCACCAGGCGGAGAACCCCCGTTTCCGTCTGGGTGATTGTCAGCCACGAGGGACGGTTGGTCACCGTCACATCCAGATTGGTGTTCAATCTCACATAATGCGTCCCCGCCTCCGCAGGCAGCAGCACCAAGTCATTGTCTATCTTCAGCCAGGAGGCGGAAGGAGTGGTTACAGATCCCACATAATGGTTCTGTCCGAACGCCGTTCCGCAGCCCGCACAGCATATAATGATGGATAATAATAGCTTTCTCATGATTTCCCTGTTTTATTTATTTGACGCTTATCTTCACACTCCTGCCGTCGGCAAGGCGTACCACATATACTCCGGCTGGAAGAACGGATTGCTTGTCCATCTGAACGCCCTCCGCATTCCAGACCGTATATTCCGTATTTCCGCCTGTCACAATCTTTCCATCCACCACTTTGATGCTCTCGGACGGCTGTTCCACACCGTTGATTCCCGTCACCACCGTCTCCGCAAGAACAAGTTTCCATGCGAAGTTGGTGTTCACGGACAGGTTCAGCGCGTCCGCATCCTCTCCTACCGTGACATTGCTCAGATAGCGCAGCACACCGTCCTCCTCCACACCGCAGATGGAGTACTGGTTGTCACCGAGATGGGTGAAGGTCAGTCCGTTGCTGCTCTCGTTGTTCTTGCCCATACGGGTGTAGTTCACACCGCTCTGGAGATAGGAGAGGGTCAGTATGCAGTCCCCCGTAGCCCGGTTCACCACATCTATCTTGCCGTTCTCCCTCTTCACCAGCTTCCATTGCGCATACTCGTTCTGGGTCTCGAAAGTGACGAGCTTCATGCTTTTGAGATCCGCAGTGCTGGAAGCCACGGCTTCTGTGGTCATGCACTTGTTGTCGGAAGCACATATTATATTATAGTAGTACTCCGTCTCAGCATCCGAATACTGCAGGGAGTTGTCGCCCACCGCCACCGTGATTCTGGGCATGGAGGAAACGGATCTGTCTCTTCCGCCCTTATAGAAGGAGGCGATACGGTAGGAGCCCGCCCCCAGCACCCCTGCGGGAATGGTCACATCGTCTTTGGAAACTCCTTTCACATCGATGGTGTACAGCGGTTCCGCCGTCGTCACATCGGAAGAGAACGGGAACACGCCTATCCAGTCGGCATATTTCTTTGACGCGCCCGTAAAGCTGATGGTCACCTCCTCCTCCGGGATGTACTTGGATTTGGAAGCGGACAGGGTCACTGGCGTTCCCACCATGATGTCCACCCCGTCAAACAAGGTGGTGTACTTCCCGTCCAATATATAATATATGGTATAGTACCCGTTGTCCGTCAGTTTGAAAGTCGTCTCTCCCGCAGTTTCCGTCACCTTGGCTGAAGCCACAGGGGCTGTGAAAGCGGTGTTGTCCTCCGCAAGCAGCGTATATGACATGGGGTAAACCACTATCCTGTCCCCCGAACAGGCGGGAGCGTTCTCGTATTTCACCGTAATCGTGCCGCCTCTCACATACACCTCCTTGTCCGCAGACAGTTTGAAAGCGTCGGAAGCGGTGCTTCCCAGGAAGAAAACCGTGTTGGAGACCACCTTGGCTTCCGTTCCGCTCCCCTGGCAGACCGCCGCATAGTAGCCGTGGCTTCCACAGCTTTCGGGAATCGTGAGGGAAACCTTGCCTTTCCCCTCTCCCACCGTTTTCCTGACCGCCGGCGCAGCCACGCTTCCTGTTTGGGAATAAATGACTATGCTGGCATCCGACGGGGCGTTGTAATAAGACATCTCCACCGTCTCGCCCAGCTTCACCTGGCTCTTTCCCATGACCAGAGTGGGGTCATTCCATTTGGCGGACACCGCCAAAGGCAGGAAAGCCATTGCCAGAAGCTGCAATTTGAATAAGAATTTCATGTACCTCATACTATATTTGTTTTATGTTTCATTTCCGTTTCTCCGCATCCGGGGAGGGGAATCCGCAGGCACGGCAGCCGCCTTTTCCCGTCTCTTTGCCAATAACAATTTGCAAATATAGTTGTTTTTCCATACGAAAAGAAACAGAACACCAAAAAAATCGTTTGCCCGCCCCCATTTCCCGCCGCGCGGAATGCTTTGCCGTCCGTCGGAGAAGCCCGTTCCCATAATTATCGTACCTTTGCATACAGACATTAAACCCGGAAAGATATGAAACGAAACTTGGAAACCATCTGCATCCATGGGGGCTGGAAGCCCTCCAAAGGAGAGCCGCAGCAGCTGCCCATCTACCAGTCCACTACATTTAAATATGATACCAGCGACCAGATGGCGCGCCTTTTCGACCTGAAGGACGAGGGATATTTCTACACCCGTCTCGCCAATCCGACCAACGACGCCGTCGCCCGGAAGATCGCCGCCCTGGAGGGAGGCGTGGGCGCGGTGCTGACTTCCAGCGGCCAGGCAGCCAATTTCTATGCGGTATTCAATATCTGCGAGGCTGGAAGCCACTTCATCACCTCCAACAATATCTACGGCGGCACGTTCAATCTCTTCGGAGTGACCATGAAAAAGCTGGGAATAGAATGTACCTACGTGGACCCCGAATGGGACGACGAGCGCATTGAGGCATGCTTCAAGCCCAACACCCGGTGCTTCTTCGGCGAGACCATCTCCAATCCGGGCGGCCACGTGTTCGACATAGAACGCTTTGCCCGGATGGCGCACAGGCACGGCGTGCCGCTCATCGTGGACAACACCTTCGCCACGCCCATCAACTGCCGTCCTTTCGAGTGGGGCTGCGACATCGTCACCCACTCCACCACCAAATACATGGACGGACACGCCACGCAGGTGGGCGGAGCCGTAGTGGATTCCGGGAACTTCGACTGGGACGCGCACGCGGATAAATTCCCCGGACTGACCACCCCCGACGAAAGCTACCACGGACTGACCTACACCAAAGCCTTCGGAAAGATGGCGTACACCACCAAGCTGGTGGCGCAGCTCATGCGCGACCTCGGCTCCATTCCCTCTCCCGCCAACTCCTTCCTGCTCAACCTTGGACTGGAAACCCTCCATCTGCGCATGAGGCAGCACTGCGGGAACGCCCGGAAAGTGGCGGAATGGCTGGAGCGGAACGAGAAAGTGAAATGGGTGAACTACTGCGGGCTGCCCTCCAACAGCCAATACGCCCTGGCGCAAAAGTACCTGCCCAACGGCTCTTGCGGAGTTATCGCCTTCGGACTGCGGGGAAGCCGGGAGGAAGCCATCCGTTTCATGGACAATCTGGACTTCATCTCCATCGTCACCCACGTGGCGGATGCCCGCACCTGCGTGCTTCACCCCGCCAGCCACACCCACCGCCAGCTCTCCGACGAGCAGTTGCGCGAGGCGGGCGTAGCCCCCGACCTCATCCGCCTCTCCGTGGGCATTGAGAATGTGGAGGACATCATCGCCGATCTGGAGCAGGCACTGAAGAAAATGTAGGCGCGCTCCGTCACCGAAACCCCTTTTTCCATCCTCTCCGCCGGTATTCTGGAATCCGGCGGAGAGGATTTTTTATATGGCAAAAGGCGGCGGCGCAAAAGAAATCTTCATTTTTTCCAAATATTTTTTTGAAAAAACTTGCACGTTCTCTTCTTTTATTCCTAATTTTGTGGGGGGGGAGTTTTTGACAACCCCGTTTTACACTTTGCATTATTAACCTTTATAACAATTATGCCAATGAGAAAACTTTTTCTAACCCTGCTTTTATTAGCAGGAAGCTGGTGTTCCTCCCAAGCCGCCTCGTGGGCGGTGACGGACACCACGGTTGCAGACGGGTACTATTACATCTGCAACAACTTCGTTTCAGACGGTGTAGCCGGAAAGGGCGTCGTCTGTACAGGAGACGCCGCCGCGGGTGGAGACGCTACTTTCAAGGGATACAAAGCCCTGTTCGTAAAACCCTACCAGCAACTCTCCTCTGACTTCCGCACCGACATCAACGCCGTTTTCCGCATCTGGAGAACGGAGGACGGTGCCTACCACATCAAGAGTATGGATGACGGCAACGCCAACTACTTCTACCCCCAGACCATCAGAGGCGGATACTCCACGTATCTTATCGGTACTGGAAAGGAGCGTTGCACCTACCAGTTCCGCACCATGGATTACGGAAGTCCCACCAGTACCTCCGACGCTGCCACAGCCACGAGAAGCATGACCCGGAAGGACACGCCCCAGAATCCGACCTCCGCACAGATAGAAGCCGGACTAAAGATTGGCGAGGACACGGCGAATCTTGTCCCCGCCAGCAAGACCTTCTTCATCCTCCCGTCTGTCACAGCCTGGCGTTGGAGATTGGGAGGAAGCCAGCTTGTCAAGATCAATTCCTATCATCTCGGTGCCGGAGCAAGCTGGTATCTGGAGCCTGTCAAGCTCACCGAGGATGACGAGACCTGGCTGGAAGCCCGCTTCGCCTTCTCCGAGGCATTGGGCGAGAACTTCGTTTTGGGAAACAATCCCGGCGAGGTATACTCCCAGACTGCCCTGAACTCCTTCGAGGATGCCTTGAACAAGATGGACGACCTTCTCTCAAACGGAGCCACCGCCGAGGAATACGCCAAAGCCACTGCCGCTCTGGAAGAGGCAAAAAAGGAAACGCAGAAGTACATTGTCCCCATCAACGGGTACTACTACATCCGCAACTCCTACGATAACGGCAAGGGTGTGAGAAGTTTCGCGGCTCCTTTCAACGACCTCCAGCCCAGAAACACCCTCCCCTCATCATACGATATGGACGACAAATACCCCGACGACAATCAGCGGCGCAAGATAAACAGCCACACATTCCTGCCCTACGGCCGCTACTTCGGCTATCTCCGCCTCACCAATGCGGACATGGACGGAACCACAGCGGAGAACTCAGGAATCGCGGACAAGTTCATCTGGAAGATCACCCCGCAGGAGGACGGCTCCTACGCCATGAAGAACTGCGGCGAAAGAGCGGAGATAGGAGACTCCTCCTATGTCATGACCGTAGTGAAACGCGTCACCGACGGTGCCAACGCCTGGTGCCAGATGCCTATGGTCGGCACACCGCACCAGGGAACGCTGTTTGAGAACGTGCAGGAAAACAAGTACGCCATCTCTTTCACCGACAACTATTTCCAGTTGAACCTCGTAGTGCAGCATTTCGTCACCATGAACACCTGCAACACCATGACCGTCGCTCTCTGGGAGCTCTTTACAGTTCCCGAGGCACGCATCACCTCCAAGTTCAAGCTGAACGCAGCCATCACCGATGCCGGCGGCGTGTTCACCGACTGGGCTGTAGGCGACTGGCCGGGCATGGTCAAGGAATCCTATGTGGCTGACCTCCGCGCGGAGCTTGCCAAAGCGCAAGCCCTGTACGACGCGGGAGGCGACGACGCCACCTTGGACGCGCAGACCGCAGCCCTGGAGAAAGTCTACAAGGAGACCATGGCTGTCCTCAAGGATACCGACAAGGTGCTCAACCCCATCGAGGAAGGCTACTACCATTTCGTCAATACGGACACCTTCAACCTGGAGTGGGCTGAGAAATACAAGTGGATTTCCGGCATCTCCACCTCCTACGGCGCAAAACAGAGCTTCTGGATTCCGCGCGACGGCAACGAGTATTTCGGGTGTTCCGGCACTGTCAAGGGATGGAAAGCCCAGTACCACATGTACGCGAACAAGGACAACGCGCTGATGTGGAAGTATCAGGAGAAATACCTCGCCAACTCCGAGACCCAGGAACTGGAGCCCAACAAGGACTATATCGCCCATGACCTCTTCAACACATGGGAATTCAAGAAAGCCGGGAAGAACTCCTACGGCAGGCAGCTCTGGTATATCCGCAATCTGGGTACGAACTACTATCTCGACATGAGCTCCGACGGGGCGCGGTCTCTCAGCGAGGAGCCCCAAGCCATCGCCTTGGACGACAACGTACAAGCCTTATTCCCGAGCGGAACATACTACCACAGGATGAACCTTGTCCGCGGACGGGGCGCGTTCATGGTGACCAGTTCCGAATACGAGAGATACATGAACCCTCTGGACAATGCGGGACAAGGAACCAACACCCCCGGAAACAAATCCAACACCGAAGCCTTGGGACTGAACGGAAAGGTGGGTTCTATCACCGCCCGCCTCAATACCGCCGGCAACTATTACGGAGCTTACTGGGCGTTTGAGCCTGTAACCGGCAAGGTTTTGGACAGCCTGCTCGCCATCGGCAACGCGGAGGCGCGCGTCATCGAGATGCACGGCGTTATCGGTGATGCCGAGAAAGCCCTGGCAAACACCGTGAACTACACCCTGGGCGACTCCCTGATTACCGATGCCGGCGTGGTCGGCGAGGGCGACGACGCCACATACGATCCCGCCAAAACCCAGATCTGGCTGGTACACAACCAGTGGGGCGAGGGCAGCTACAAGGATCTTATCGACGGCGATCTGTCCACATACGTACACTCCCGCTGGTCAGAAGCCGGCGGTCCGCTCAAGGAAGTCAATGACTACCCGGCTGTCATCGTCAATCTGAAGACCCCGAAATCCAAGATCGTGTTCAAGCACGGAATGAGAGGAAACAAGAATATCCTGTACGGACCTCTGGGCAACGCTCCCATCACATACGGTGCTACCGATTACGGATTCAACTACTCGCCGGTGGATATCATCGTCTACGGTGGCAACGACTCCATCGGGCCGTGGAAGGAAGTAAGCTACATCAAGGATATCGCCGCCCTGAAGAACAGGCGAATCTACACCTCTCCTCTGATTGAGAGCAGCGAGGCTTACCAGTACTACAAGTTCAGCGTCACCAAGAATGCGAGCGGAAAAGGCACCAACGGCTTCCCGTACATCGCACCGTCCTATTTCCAGGTGTTCGATGCCGAGAAGGACGCAGCCAACTCCCCCGTGGAGTATAACGCAGCCATCAAACAGCCTGCGGAAAACCTCGCCAAGCTGCTCGCGGAGGCGAAAGCCGCATATACGGCAAAGGATGTCTCCCCCGAACTTCTCGTAAACACCAGAAAGGCGGTGGAGGAACTGAACAAGGTGGCTCCCGACACGACCACGCTGTTCGCCCGTATTCTGGATGCCGAGGTACTGCGCGACTCTTCCTATGTGGAGGATGCGCTGCCCAACCAGCAGTACGGTGACGTGACCTCAGACCAGAAGGCAACCTTCGAGGCGGCTATCGCCAGCGCGAGGACAGCCATTCTGCCTGCCTCCCACCCGACACAGGAAAGTCTGAAGACCGCCTACGAGGCTCTGGACAAGGCTTACCTCCAGATGAACAGCGAGAAGAAGACCTTCGAACTGGACAAGTGGTACTACATTGTCTCCACCGAGTACCAGGGCTACCACTGCCGCTGGAACTGGGCATGGCGCGGCAACCAGATGGTTTACGCCTGCGGCGACATTCCGCAGGAGAAACTCATCGAGCATAAGATGGCTTATCCTGCCTCACACGTCCGCTGGGGACACTATACCGACTTCAACGGCATGCCGGAAGGCCAGACCTATCCCAAGAATCTGGGTGCGAACGTGGACTACACGGGCGGTAAGTTCGACACCGAAGCCAACCCGTACACCATGTGGCGCATCGTCAAGGTAACGGACAGCACATACGCCATCCAGAACCGCGCCAACGGCTTGTACCTGGGCCGCCGCCAGGATCTGACAACCGGCTCAAACAACTATGTCACCCTGAGCAAGGAGCCCATGCCTATGGAGATCAACCTCCTTGGCCGTGACCAGTACGAGATTCTTCCCGCCGACTCCACCTGCGCATATTACGCACAGCAGGCGGACAAAGCCGACCCGGGAAGCGGCAAATACCCCACTCCTGTCTACGAGAACGGACAGCCGCTGCACTCACAGGGAAGCGACTTCCACCTGGTATGGTGGGGTTCCGGCACGGAGCGCGGCTACAACACCGGCTCTGCCTACACCTTCAAGGAAGTGAAAGACCCCGATCTGGATCTGGAGATTGGCGTGAAAGAGGACAACGTGACCATCATGTCCCTGCCTTATCCTGTAGACTTCGGTGATCCCGAAGGCGGTACCGTTGCCACAACAGGCAAGACGGCGCACTCCTACAGCCTGAAGAACATCACCCATCCTACCGAAAGCACATCCGCTCTGGAGCTGACCTACAAGAGCAGCTTCGAGGCAGGCGAGCCTTTCATCCTGGTTACGGGCAATCCGGCTGAAGCCATCGAGGGTATCAAGGACTCCATCAATCTGTACATCACGCCTGCCGACATCTCCCAGTACAGTCTGGAGAACAAGACCGTGAACGGACTGGTGGCAACACTGGGCGGAGACTCCATCAAGGCTGCCGGATTCGGCATCTTCGAGGACGCTATCCTGACCACGACAACCGACAAGACCGTCCACATCGACGGCCACTCCGGATACATCAATCCCGCCCTGACCACTGACGCAGGCGGCAACGCGGATGCGACCATCAACGGAAGCGGCATCCTCAACGCCATCAAGAACATCGAGGCTGTTGCAGGAAAAGAGTTCGTGGATGTCTACACCCTCGACGGCAAGCTCGTCAAGAGCCATGCGAAGAGCGCGGACGCGTTCAAGGGCTTGGGCAAGGGTGTCTACATTATCGGCAAGAAAAAGGTGATTATCGAATAACATCACCATTCCCTATCAGGCAACGGGGTTTGCGCCAAGGCGCAAGCCCCGTTCCTTTTTTCCTCCCCCCGGAAGCCCGTCCGCAGAGACCGTTTCCGTAACTCCGCGGTTTAGAAAAATTGTTATACGGAATTACGCCCCGGAAAAGCCCTG
>CAVEJA010000142.1:0-3741 GCA_963615745.1 Duodenibacillus sp. | reverse complement strand
ACCCGAACAAGCTCCTGCGCAGACATCACTGATTGCCGGTGCGTTGAAACACCGTCACTTCACTCTGGGAGCTCTTGCCATTTTCCTGTACATGAGTGTGGAAGTGGGAACTCCTACCTATATGCTGCAATATATGACAGGCGATCTGGGTATGAAAGCTGACATTGTAGGGCTTATCGTTGCCGTATACTGGCTGATGATGTTTATCGGCCGTCTGGTCGGCGGAGCTATCGGAGGAAAAGTATCCAGCCGCACCATGATCACAACCGTGGCTTCTGCGGCAATCGTACTTCTTCTGTTCGGTATATTCGCTCCAAAAGATGTTACCGTCAGTGTTCCGGGCGTGGACTGGGCAAACCTTTCCCTTATCTCCGCAGAAGTACCCGTGGGCATTCTGTCATTCATCCTTGTAGGTCTCTGCACCTCTGTCATGTGGGGAGGTATCTTCAATATGGCAGTTGAAGGTCTCGGCAAGTACACGGCAGTTGCTTCCGGCATCTTTATGACCATGGTATTCGGCTGTGCGGTAATGGTATTCATCCAGGCGCAAGTGGCAGAATGGACAGGCTCATATCTGACCAGCTACTTCGTCCCCTTGGCTTGCGTGGTTTACATACTCTTCTACGCACTCGTAGGAAGCCGTTTTTCAAAGAGAGAAGACTAATATTTCACTAACCCCTAAAATAAAACCATTATGAGACTAACTACTGAAGACGTTCGCAGCCGCTTCATCGAGCACTTCGACGGAAGCACAGGAAGTGTTTATACCGCCCCCGGTCGTATCAACCTCATAGGAGAACACACAGATTATAACGATGGTTTTGTCTTCCCTGGTGCGGTACAGCAAGGAATCATTGCAGAAATCAAGCCCAACGGGACAAGGATTGTACGCGCCTACTCCATAGACTTGAAAGATTATACGGAGTTCTGCCTTGACGACGAGAAAGGCCCTAACGCCACTTGGGCACGCTACATCTTCGGTGTCTGCCGTGAAATGATGGCTTTGGGAGTTCCCGTACAGGGATTCAACACCGCTTTCTCCGGTGATGTTCCTTTGGGAGCGGGCATGTCCTCGTCTGCCGCTCTGGAGAGTACTTACGCTTTTGCCCTGAATGACATCTGGGGAGGGAACAAGATAGAGCCGATGGAACTGGCCCGTGTAGGTCAGCGCACGGAACATAAATATGTCGGATGCAACTGCGGCATCATGGATCAGTTCGCTTCCATACACGGAAAAGCAGGCTCTTTGATGCGTCTGGACTGCCGCAGCGGAGAATTCAGCTACTTCCCATGGAATCCGAAAGGCTACAAATTGGTACTGGTGAACTCTTGTGTGAAACACGAATTGGTGGGTTCCCCGTACAATGACCGCCGCAAGAGTTGTGAGAATGCGGCTGCCGCCATCAACAAACATTTCCCCGAAGTGAAATCTCTGCGCGATGCCTCTTTCGAACAGCTGGATGCGGTAAGAGGTGAAATCAGCGAGGAAGATGCAAAACGCGCGCATTACGTTATCGGAGAGAGAGAGCGTGTTCTGGGAGTCTGCGACGCTCTGGAAGCGGGAGACTATGAGACTGTGGGCAAACTCATGTATGAAACCCACCATGGGCTCAGCGAGGAATACGAAGTATCCTGCGAGGAGATAGACTTCCTTAACAATATAGCCAAGGAAGAAGGCGTAACGGGCTCACGTATCATGGGCGGAGGCTTCGGTGGCTGCACTATCAACCTGGTCAGCACAGAACTGTACAATAATTTTGTCAAGACTGTCACGGAGAAATACACCAAGAAATACGGAAAGAAACCTGTCATCATAGATGTGGTTATCGGCGACGGAGCACGCAGGCTTATCTAAAACAACCTGCATTTCAAGGAAACAGGAGCATGATTTCATGCTCCTGTTTCTTTTTTATCCCACATCTCAGCTATTGCTATCTTCTGTCACAGAAACCATCTTCGGAAGCGACCAAACCAACTCTGCGGTTTGCCGTAGAAGAACAATAGCCCGGATGTTCTTACATATGGAGAGATTAACTACCCGTCTACTTGTTTCCCTCTACCAAAAAGATTTCGCAAGTATCGAAGTTTATCTCCCAGTTGCCACCATCATTACTTTCCCATTGGTACTTGGCAGACATTCTGTCCCACCACGACTGAAACTTCGTCCCTGTCTCGCCAAGGTCTTTTACCAATTTCTCGTAGAGGTCTGCATTGTCAGCTGTTACAATCTTTGCCAACTCGTTCAAGCCGTTGCGACGCTCGAACAACATCTGTATTTCTTCTTTCTCTTCGGAGGTCACTTGCCCCACTGATTTTCTTGTTGCCATATTTCTTTGGTTAAGATTTTTACCATTTTTCTCTCACATCAAACGGATCGAGATAATCTATTTCGCTGATGTCTTCTTTCTCTGGCAGGAACGTGCCATGCTTTCTGATAGCCTGCAACAGGTTTCGACTGGCATTGCGTTCCAAATGTGCCACTACACATTGCTCATGACTTGGAGTGTTTACCTCCAATGTGGTTTTGCGATTAAGCCATACGCAACGTTTGCATTGGTAGGCATCGCACTTGCGACACAGAGGAGCATAGTCAAGACGATAGAGCTGCTGGTTCTTGATATCGAGACCCGATGCGATGTCTCCCACCGCAAAACCGTCTTCCGACAGATAAAAGGCAGGACAGAGATAGAACTTTCCGTCAGGCGCAAGCGTAATGCAGTTGTCTCCCGCACCGCAGTTGTTCATCTTGTCAAGCATCATGCGGTCTGTCAGAATGTTCAACTGTATGGTTTTGCCCGATACATAGAGTTTCTCCACCTCTTTTGCCAACTTGTCAAGGACTTCCTTGTAGGTATTGAAATCCCTTTCTGTAAATGCGTCCACATCGGTGACAACGACATTCAGCCGTTCCATCTTACATAATAAAGGAAGAACATCTTTCACTTGCTTGAACAATGAAAGCCGATCCGTTCTCAACAGACAGGAAGCACCTTTCTTGATATCCGCAAGTTCTTTCAGCTCTTCCACGCTGTTACACACTATCACATCAGCATCGCCAGCGCAAGCGGACGGCTTTATCTTAATGTGATCAACGCTGTCTATTGTCTCTTGGTATTCTTCTGGAAGCGAATAGAGAGGGTACACGAATTGGATGTTCAGATTTTCCTTCATCGCATACACAATGCCCGCCTTCAACGTGTCCAGAGGAATCAACCTTTGTCCGTTGTTGGGATTGTTGTAATGGCAGAACGAGACCGATGTGTCGTCCAGCAATATTACAAGATATTGAATCATTTCTCACCTCCTTTCTCCAACTTGTGAAAGAGCTTGTTCCAATAGTAGTTGTTGGCACGCACCCTTGCCTTGTGCATCTTGCAGATAGCCGTGGAACGCTGATAGATTGTAGGCGTGTCTGCTGCATCGTAGTTCTCGCCCTGACACCAGGCGCAGCCCTCCGCCACCTCGCAGTCAATACATTCTTTAGTGGACTGCGTGCAGCGGTCGAGCGTAAGGAACGGACGCAGCCTGTTCTTGTCGATGCCGTCGTGGATGTTTCCGATAATCCATGCTTTCTTGCTGCGCAACGAGTATTGCGCAAAACGAGTGCATGGATAGAAATTGCCTTGTGCGTCTATCGCCAGCATCATGCCTGCGCCACACCAATTGCCGTTCTGCAATTTACAGTCCATCGGCTTGCCCATTTGTTCGTTGAAGAACGAACAAGCGTAATCCTCATAATAG